>JAPLIO010000203.1 GCA_026389055.1 Candidatus Melainabacteria bacterium
AGAAAAAATTTACGCTATTTAATCTTTGAACTGGTATTAATTGGCATCAATACACCCTAAGATGTACACCTTTTTTCTTGAATGAAATACACCTGCTGGTGGATTAAACGCACCTCGGAATGCTTCACTATTAAAAGCACAAAGAAACAAACGGGAAACACCAAACGGCTCACCAATCTAACGAAACCAACAAGAGAGAGAAAACATCACACACATTTTAGAGAGTATGAAGAAAAAAGAGAGAGAAAGAAAGAGAGAATCACTATCATGGCAGCAAAAGCATTTCGTTTTAGTTTACAAACCGTTTTTGATTTACGTAACCGCGAAGTAGACCAAGCTCAACAAGCCCTTCAGGCTGAAGAATTAAAACTAAACAAAACCCAAGCTGAAATGGAGCGGCTTTCCAACTGTGCCAAAGAGGCCTTTGAAGACTTCCACAACTTAACCCCAGACGCTTGGCAAATGGATTACCACGGCTACATTCAACAAATTCGGAATGGGCAAGCTAACTCGCAAAACTTAATGAACTTACAACAAACCGTGGTTGAAAAACACAAAGCCTTGGTTCGGGAAGCCAGAATGAAAGCCAAAACCTTGGAAAAATTGTTTGAAAAACAACAAAAAGCCCACACCGCCATGCTATTGAAAGAAGAAGAAATTTTCTTGAATGAAATTGCGACCCAACGGTACTACCTACAGCAACAAGCCAGCTAAAACCAATTCAAACTTTGAAAATGGTATAAAACTGATTTATTACCTTGTCCCCATTCCCAACCCTGTTGCTAATAAACCACTACACTTCATACCATAAACACACACACATACTCCCGTTGTTGCTATCTTAACCCCTGTTCCTTTTTATTTTTTACAACCGCATAGATGATTAAAACTCATAACCATCCCCTCTATCGTTCAGAAAGAAAATTTCCCCCTATGGTTGTCGCTTTTTCAAGTAAAACGGACTCGTTTATCGCCAAACAACCCGCCACTACGGAAGGGGTATTTGGCACTGTTAATAATAATAGTAAGCAGACCAATAAGCCGAATAACGAAACCGCTAACGCTTTTGAAAAAGCCTTAAAACAATCTACCGCACCCAAAACGGATGCCCCCAAGAAAAAAAACACCAGCACCCCAGCCAAGCCTACCAAACCAGTAGAAGCCTCAGTCCCAGCCGAAAATGTTCAGGCAGTAAACCCTACAGAGGAATCAAAACCCGTAAGTGCTACGACTACCCCCGCACCTGCTATAGATACTTCACTAGCGTTTGCCAGTGTTGTTCAAGGGCAATTGGCTAGCACCAACCCGTCCCCCACCATCCCAACTGAAGACCCATCAACGGCTGCCCAACAAGCCACAGTCGTAGACCCCAAGTTAACCCAACAACCCGAACCATTTGCCAGTGTTACGCCAAAAGAATCTTCCCAACAACACCCCTCTGAACAACAACAAGACACTACTAAAAACAACAATCAATCTGAGGCTTTTCTCTCTAATGAAGACCCTGAAAAATCAAATAACCTAAACCGTCAACCTGCTGAAGAACCTCCTCTGTTGCAGTCGTCTACTACTTCTAATACTCTTTTACCTGCGGATATTCAATTGGCAATGCAACCCGTTGCCCCCCCTGAAAATCTTCCGTTGGCAGATGTTTCAGTGAAAGAAGTGGCTTCCGTTGTGGCACAAGTGGGGGGGCAGTTGGAATCAATCGTTACCAATGGGGCTGGCAATAAACAAGTAACCATGGTACTGCAACCCGAAGCCCTTGGTACTGTTCGGGTTCAGCTTCATCAGGGCGAAAACAAGGCGGTTTCGGGCAAAATTATTGTGCAAACCCCCGAAGCCTTTACCGCCTTAAACCAGCAAATTGATAGCTTAAAAGCACGAATGGAAGGGCAAGGCGTAACCGTTCAAAAGTTAGAAATCGTTCTAGCCCCACCGACTGATAATTTAGTGCTAGATAGCCGACACCATCAGGCGGTGTTAGCAGCTTCTAGCAGTGAAAGTGCTTTTAACGATACGGGTTCCCAGCAAAAGCAGCAGGGGCAAACAGATGCAGGTTTTAAAGAAGAACCCGAAGCCTTTAGCATGGATAAGTACAGGCAATCTTCTTCTGAAAATGCTTCGCAAGAAGGGCAAACAACCGCTAACCAGCAGGACAGAAAAGAAGCCTATCAAGCCCATTTGAATGAATTACGAGGGTTGCGGTCTTATCGGTTAGCCATGAAGGGGAGCAATGCTTCTTCGCAATACGCCTAATATGTCAATGTTGAGCGTAGTCGAAACATCCCCCGAGACAGGTGAGGAGATTCCTCGACTACGCTCGGAATGACGAATTTTTACAGTTAAAGGGTTGATTTTTTACAATAAAAAAAAGAGAGAGACGAAAGAAAGAGACCGAACCCCATGATGATGATGATGTCCGTTAGTGCTAGCAGTTTACAAAACCAGCTAACCACCTTGAAGTCGCAAACCAATCAAACGAATTTCCAAAAATCTCAAAAAACGGTGGGTCAAACCGCCATGGGTAAAGATAGCTTTATGCAGTTGATGCTGGCTCAGTTAGCCAATCAAAACCCATTGGAACCCGTCGATAGTACCCAACAATTGGCACAACAAGCCCAATTTACCCAAGTAGAAGAATTACAGAAGTTGAATACCGCCTTAACCAAAAATTCTCAGGCTTCAGACGCTGCGTTGTATTCAGGCAAACAGGTTGAATATCAAGATAGCAGTGGGCAAACGCAAACAGGCATCGTCGATAGCGTTTCGTTTGGTTCCAGTAGTATTGGGTTGAATGTGAATGGCAAAGTAGTAACCCCCAGCCAAATAACCAAATTGTATGCCAGTACCCCACAAATCACAACCAACACAGGTACATCGGCCTAACTAAACAATCATTGTTCCCGCCCCTGCTATGAAAGGCTTTATTCTCTATGTCTCAAGGATTATTCACCGCTGCTTCTGGTATTAGAGCCAACCAAGTTACCATTGATGTTATTTCTAACAACATTGCTAACGTGAACACCTTGGCGTTTAAAGGGTCTAAAACCAATTTTTCAACTGTGTTTACCAAAACGGTTAAATCTGGCACCGCCCCTGGTAGCTCGTTTGGGGGTGTTAACCCTGAACAAATAGGAACAGGTACCCAAATTTCAGAAATTGCGGTTAACAATAGCCAAGGGGGTACCCAGTTTACAGGGCGTTCTACGGATTTAATGATTAACGGCGAAGGCTATTTTGTCGTGCAAAACCCTAGTAGTTCTGCCGCTTCCAGCACGAGTGTTTCTTTTACCAGAGCTGGTAATTTCAATACGGATTCCGCAGGTAACCTTGTAACCACTACGGGGAACAAGTTGATTGGTACGTCTACTGTAAATGGTACAACAGGGGTTACAACAGATACCATTAAAGTACCTCTGAAATTAACCATTGCTAAATTTTTAGATAGTAGCAATAAAGTAACAGGCACCGTGTTAGGGTCTGAATCCGCTGTAGTAGGCGATTTTTCAGCCTATGCTACGGCTAATAGCATAACCCCTGCCAGCACTAAAATACAAAATGTTACCTTAAGTAACATTAGTGTTGGTGCGAATGGTTCTATAACGGCAACCTATTCCAATGGCGACAGATTGACCGTGCGTAATAACCCAGACCTCACTGCCAATAGCACGGAACTTATTCACGTACCTGTAGAAGGTAATACCTTTGCTGCGGTTAATACCACGGCGACAGGTACGGCTGGCAGAGTAGGTCAGCTTTCAGGGGCATTAGCGGGTTTAACTTCTGATAAACCAGGCGTCAACCCCATGTTGGGGGCTGCGTTTCAGTTACAAATGGCTAGTTTTACCAATAAAAATGGGCTAGAAGCATTAACTAATAACAACTATGTTGAAAGTGCCAACTCAGGAACCGTTGCTTATGGCGTGCCAGGGTCTGGTAACAGAGGCACGTTGTTAGCGGGTAGTTTGGAAAGTAGTAATGTGGATTTAGCCAATGAATTTACCAATTTAGTGGTTGCCCAGCGTGGGTTGGAAGCTAATAGTAAGATGATTAAAGCCCAAAGCGAAGCCATGCAGACGATTTTAAACGCCATTAACTAAAACCAATTAACAGTTAAAATAGCGAGTTCTATCATCGATTGTCGTTTCAGTCTTTAGCTGGTTGGTTTGTCAGGAGGTGCCTGTTTGGGCACCCCCCGACACCCCCCACAAATTCAGGGGTAAACCCCTAAAGACCCCCAAAAAGCCACCCGCCTATGCCACCAGAAGGGCATTGACGGCGGGATGTTCTTTTTGCCCCTGCGGTGGACGGAACGCATCGGCAGCTGCAGAGCAAATGCGATGGTCGTTCCTACTCGGTGGTTTCAATTCTCACGCTATTCTAACTATGAATTGATAGTCTTAAACTTTTTCTTGGTGGATAGTATAACAATGAAGGGGTGAATTTTACCATCCACCCCTTCATAATTTTAAAAGCAATCGCTAACTTTTATGCTGAATACGCAACCGCAACAGATTGCTTGATAATTTCAGGCAACGCCAAGCTAGGCACCAACGCTTTGGCTACTAACCGAACTTTCGCCACGGCATCCACCTGTTCCCAAGGCACAAAAAAGTCTTCCCGACCCACATGCCCATAAGCCGCCAATTTTTGATAGAAGCGTCCGCCTTGTTCAGCAGGTAATAACCGCAACTTAAATTGCTGAATAATCGCCGCTGGGCGTAAATCAAACACTTGAGCCACAATCGCTGAAAGCACAGCATCATCTAAGCCTTCAGTCGCCGTACCGAATGAATCGACCAACACCGAAGTTGGCTTAGCGACACCAATAGCATAACTCAATTGTAATTCGCATTTTTTAGCCAAGCCAGCAGCCACTAAGTTTTTAGCCACATAGCGGGCAGCATAAGCTGCCGATCGATCTACTTTCGTGGGGTCTTTTCCGCTAAATGCACCGCCCCCGTGCCGAGCATAGCCACCATAAGTATCCACAATAATTTTACGCCCAGTCAAGCCAGAATCGCCTTGGGGGCCACCCACCACGAAACGTCCGCTGGGATTGATGAAGTAAATGGTATCCGCATCAGGCACTACAGTAGAAAATTGCTCAAAAACTGGGGCAATCACAAACTGCTTCAAATCATCAGCAATGCGTTTTTGCACGGCATCGTTATCGGTAATACCTTCAATTTCAGGGGCGTGTTGGGTAGAAATAACAATGGTATCAATCCGTGTAGGTTGCCCATTTTCATACTCAACGGTTACTTGAGATTTTCCATCGGGGCGTAGGTAGCCTAGCGTACCATCTTTCCGAACTTTCGCCAATTGTTGCACCAAAGCGTGAGAAAGAGCAATGGGTAATGGCATTAAGGTAGGTGTTTCCGTACAAGCATAACCAAACATTAAGCCTTGGTCGCCAGCCCCAATTTTATCCATTTCGTCGTGGGAAAGCTCATTTCTAGCTTCCGTAGCGGTGTTGACACCCCCTGCAATATCAACCGATTGCTCATCGATGCTTAACAAAATACCGCAAGAATGCCCATCAAACCCACCGCCGTTGATGCCTTCGTACCCAATATCGCAAACCACTCTGCGGGCGATGCTGGAAATATCAACGTAGGTAGAAGACGTAATTTCACCTGTAACCATCACTAAACCTGTATTCACAACGGTTTCAGCGGCTACCCGAGCCATAGGGTCTTGCGTAAGGAAAGCGTCTAAGACGGCATCTGAAATTTGATCACAAATTTTATCAGGATGCCCTTCGGTAACGGATTCCGAGGTAAACAGTGAGCGGTTTTTAGGGTTGATATTAGCCATGTGCCTATTTCCTTTATGTTTTTTTAGAAGCTAGATGCCCGAGGTTACTTCATTACAACTTTCTAGTTTCCTTCAAACATAAAGAGGGGTCAAGTATGGGATGTGATACGCTTTCTTAACACCTGACAAACCAACCAGCGAAAGACTGAAATAACAATCGATGTTACCCCTGAAATCCTATTCCCCATAGACCGTTACAGTCATCTTCCGAAAGAAAATGAACACGCTTTGTTCTTGCACATCCACAAAATGGATTTTCTTAATACCCTGTTCCTTTACAATGCGTTCCAAGCTGGCATCGCCTTTTTCAACCAAAAACAAGTAGTTAATTGTTTTAGCTTGCCCCACTTTCAACTTGCTAAGCCCTTCTTTAGCCGTAGCACCTGTAGCCAGCAAGGGGTAATGCGTATTGGTGTACAATAACCCCATCGCTTGTGCAGGAGCTGAAAGAGCCATTCCGCCCACAACGAGTAACGCAACCAATAAGGATTTGATGGATTTCAACATAAAATTTCACTTTCTACCGTTAATGAATAAACGTATTTTTAGATTGCAACCGAATCGGCAACGGAATGCCGATAGCAGGTAGATACAGGTAATCTTCGCCATTATCGTAATGGTCCAAAAACCGAAGGGGCTTAGGGGAACGTGCCATGCGTTTGGCAATGCTGGCATCACCAAATTCAAGCACATTTAAAATATTAAACAACCCATTGTTAAACCGCCTACTCTGCTGGGCTTCTGCTTCTTCAGCTACTTCTACCTGTTGCTGATGGGCTATTTCTTGAGCCTCCTTAACAGCAGTAACGGGTAAACGCTTCGGTTGTTTCACCGAAGATAGTGGCGATAGCTTGGCGTTGGCTTGTGCCACTGCTGCTCTATCGGCTTCATCATCTTCCTGTTGCGGATAGTACCCCACCCCACCGGGATAGGTGATGTTTGAAATTAAATACGCTCGCCGAAACCGAACTAACGTTTGCGTGCCTTGCGGTAAGCCCGCCCAACTTTCAACGGCTCCGCTAAAGAACAACGTGGCAATGATAGCCAATAATAGATAAGAGGTTACGGAAAAAGGTTTAGTGGGATGGGATAATGAGGCACGAGGAACGGAATTAGGGCGTTTACACCTAGTAAATAACCGACATGAGTACCACAGTAACAAAATTAGCCCGCCCAATAGACCTTTTTCCGTAACCTCATAAGTTTTTTTCACGGTGGATACCCTTTGCCTTAGCCAACAATGGCGGTTACAACGCCATCTTGCACATGCACTTCGGCTTTGCGTAATTTTTCGTAAATGGCATCGCCCACAGCAACGGTTACATAATTTTCCATTTGCCCTGTAACCAAAAAGGTCCCATTGGCAACTCTTTCCAATTCAGCCAATTGGGTTGCCAATTGTTGTTGCATTTCGCCTAATTGTTGCTGACGAGAAAGCACTTCTTTGTGCAACCCATCCAGTTGAGGGGCTACGTTATGCCCTTGACGTGCAGCGTCTTCTAGTTGTTTTAGATTGGCTTGGTATTGCTTTTCCAAGGCTTCGCCCTCAGTTTTTAGCAAGCTTTGTTCTTCGGTAATTTCTTTGTTGGCTTTTTCCCGAAAGGTATCTGTTACCACGGTTTTGATGGTTACTTGGCGTTTAAGCTGAATGGTTTCTTGGGGTTGAACGGTCGTCATCATGGGGTGGTTGGTCTCTTTTCTTTTATGTAACAAAAGGTAAACAATCAGGATAATAGGTTTATTGTATCAGAAAATGAAGAACGTGTGCTTATTTCGTTCTTTTATATCAATTGCACCCATTTAAAGTTGAAGTGTCAAACCACCAGTAGGAACGACCATCGCATTTGCTCTGCAGCTGCCGATGCGTTCCGTCCACCGAAGGGGCAAAAAGAACATCCCCCCGTCCATACTCGCGTAGCGTGGTATAGGGGGGTGGCTTTTTGGGGGTTCCTAGGGGGTACCCCTAGGTTTGTGGGGGGTGTCGGGGGGTGCCCAAACAGGCACC
>JAPLIO010000112.1 GCA_026389055.1 Candidatus Melainabacteria bacterium
CGGTCGAACTAGGAGCGTAAAGATGGCCACCTACTCTGCTGCCGATCAGATCAACCGGGCGCTGCGGCTGCTGGGTGTGCTGGCCGAAGGCGAAACGCCAGCGGCATCAGTGTCTGAAGACGCGCTGATGGCGCTCAACCAGATGATTGACTCTTGGAATACTGAGCGTCTGTCTGTCTTTTGTACCATTGACCAAATCACCAATTGGCCGGTCGGTTCCATTGAAGAAACCCTTGGCCCCACTGGCTCCTTAGTGCGCCTAAACGGCACTGCCGTGCGGCCTGTTTTGGTCGACGACGCCACCTACTTTAAAGACCCCGGCACTGGGGTGTCGTATGGCCTCAAGCTAATCAACCAGCAGCAGTACAACGGCATCGCGGTCAAGACCGTGACGTCAACCTTTCCCCAGGTTATGTTCGTCAACATGACCTATCCAGACGTTACGATCAACATCTACCCGCGCCCCACACGTCTGCTTGAGTTTCACTTTGTCAGTGTGCAAGAGCTAAGTCAGCCTGCCAACTTGGCAACCGACATTTTGTTCCCACCTGGGTATCTACGGGCTTTTGTGTACAACTTGGCCATGGAGTTTGCGCCTGAGTTTGGCGTCGAGCCCAGCCCCCAGGTGCAACGCATTGCCATGACCAGCAAGCGCAACTTGAAGCGCATCAACAATCCTGATGACATCATGTCTATGCCGTATTCGCTGATCGCCACCCGTCAACGTTTTAACATTTACGCAGGAAACTACTAACATGGCCACCATTGCAATCACCTCCCTCCCTGCCGCAACTGCTGCTGCCACTACTGATGTCTTGCCGATTGTGCAATCGGGCACAACCAAACAAGTCACCAACGCGCTGCTGTTTACCAATTCAACTTTGGTTGCGCCCGCGCTTGGTACGCCCGCCAGTGGCGTTTTGGCCAACTGCACGGGTTTGCCAATTGCAACGGGCGTATCTAATTTAGGTACCGGTGTAGCAACATTTTTGACAACCCCATCAAGTGCAAACTTACGAACTGCGTTAACTGATGAGACAGGTACCGGTTCTGCCGTGTTTGCAACTACGCCGACATTGGTGACGCCTGTCATTGGCGCGGCCACAGGCACAAGCCTTTCATTGAGTGGCTTTAGCGCCGTAAGTGCTGCTGCGCCAACCATTGCAAGCGCAACAACTATTGCCCCAACAACCCCAATTGTTTTTGTTTCAGGAACAGCGGCGGTTGTAAATATCACGGCAGCAGCACCAATTTCTACTGGCGGCGGTACGATCACATTGATTCCTACTGGCGCATTTACTTGGACAGCGGCGGGAAATATCGCCGTACTTGGAACGGCGGTTGTTAATAGAGCGCTCACAATGACTTACGACGCTACAACGACCAAATGGTATCCAAGCTACGTTTAACATGAAAACGCCTATCCTTGGCTCGACCTATGTGACCCGCAGCATCAACGCTGCGGATGCCCGCATGGTCAACTTGTTTCCAGAAGTCATCCCCGAGGGCGGTAAAGAGCCGGCATTCTTACAGCGCTGCCCCGGCTTAACGCTTTTGTCAACGGTGGGCGATGGCCCGGTTCGTGGTCTGTGGGCGTTCTCACCCAACGATGGCGTGGGCTTTGTGGTGTCAGGCACGCAACTCTACAAGATTAACAACACCTACACGCCTACGCTGATTGGTACCGTAGCGGGCACTGGGCCGGTCAGCATGGCTGACAATGGCACGCAACTGTTCATTGCAGCCAACGGCCCCAGCTACATCTACAACAACACCACCAACGCTTTTGGCCAGATCACTGACCCTGACTTCCCTGGCGCGGTGACGGTGTGCTATTTGGACGGCTATTTTGTGTTCAACGAGCCCAACAGCCAAAAGATGTGGGTCACAACCCTTTTGGATGGCACGTCCATTGACCCGCTTGAGTTTGCCAGCACTGAGGGCTCGCCCGACGGCTTGCTGGCCGTGGTGTCCAACTTCCGCGAGGTCTGGGCCTTTGGCACAAATTCCATTGAGGTTTGGTACGACTCAGGCGCCACAGACTTCCCTTTGCAACGCATCCAAGGCGCGTTTAACGAGCTTGGCTGCGCTGCCCCCTACTCCATCGCCAAAATGGACAACGGCCTGTTCTGGTTGGGCCGAGATCGCCGAGGGCAAGGCATCGTCTACCGAGCCAACGGTTACCAAGGCCAGCGCATCTCGACCCATGCGGTTGAATCGCAAATCCAGCAGTACAGTGACATGTCGGACGCAATTGCGTACACGTATCAACAAGATGGCCACAGCTTTTACGTGCTGATCTTTCCCACGGCTAACACCACTTGGGTGTACGACGCAGCTACCCAAGCCTGGCATGAGCGTGCCGGCTTTGTTGACGGTGCGTTTACCCGGCACCGTAGCAACTGCCAAATGGCGTTTAACAACAAAATTGTTGTTGGCGACTATGAAAACGGCAACATCTACGCTTTTGACCTTGACGTGTATGCCGACAACGGCCAGATTCAGAAATGGCTGCGTACCTGGCGGGCGCTGCCCACGGGTCAGAACAACTTGAAGCGCACGGCCCACCACAGCTTGCAATTAGATTGCGAGACAGGCGTAGGGTTAAACCTATACCCTGCATATGCCAGCGAAAACATAGACACTGAGTCAGGGTTAAACCTTGTGGCTCAGTATGTGCAAACATATTTGGCCACTCAATCAGGCGACACCTTGACCACTGAAGCAGGGGATGGTTTTGAACCGATTGGGCAATACGAGCTATCAGATACTGACATTACGGGCTATGAAATTGTCACCAATTCATACCCGGCTGCACCAGGCTACGAACCCGAAGCCATGTTGCGTTGGTCAGACGACGGCGGTCACACTTGGTCAAACGAGCATTGGTCGCCGCTTGGCAGAATTGGTGCGTATGGCCACAGAACGTTTTGGCGGCGGCTGGGCATGACGCTCAAGCTGCGAGATCGCGTCTATGAGCTGTCCATGACTGATCCGGTCAAAGTGGCGATCATGGGCGCTGAGCTGCTTTTGAGCCCAACCAATGCCTAGCCCAAACGCAA
>JAPLIO010000197.1 GCA_026389055.1 Candidatus Melainabacteria bacterium
AACGGACGCTGAACTGGAAGAGGTGTGTCGCCGGACCGGTCTCTGGCAGGTTCTGGAACAGGCCGCCGGCCCTGACATTTATCCCCTGGATTACCATCTGCCCAAGGCCAGCAGCGAAGGCCTTCACGGGGCGCAACGCCGCTTGCTGGCGGTAACCCGTGCCTTCCTTTTGCACCCCGCTATCCTGCTGCTCGATGAACCCACTACCGGCATTGATGACATCGGCCGCTCCCAGTTGGCCGCGATTTTGCGGGAAATTTGCCAGGGTCTTACGGTTCTCCTGGTTGACCATGATGTGGCGTTCATCTCCCAATTTCCCGACGACCTGGGCCACGAGACGGACGTACTTCACCCACACTGAAAGAAGGGAATGCATAATGGTGCATCCAGCGTTTTTCTTTTAGTGGGTCAATCCCATCCAAGTTTTGAGCATCGCCAGGGGAGCCTAGCGTCGCAATAGAAAGAACTTGCGTGCTACCACGGGTAAACAATGCAGACCCGTGAACCCGAGGCAAAACGCCAACGTGGCATTTAATAGGGCGAATATCTTCGCATTTACGCCCATCAGCCCGAACGCCTTCATCCAAAACCATCGCCCGCATAACGGTTTTTTCAACTTTTTTGAAGCTTTCGCCAAATACGTTAATATCTTGAGCTTTTGCCAATTTCGTTACCGCATGGTCTTCACCTAAGGCATCAAATGCTGCTTTGGCTTTTTCTTTAGCGGCTTTCAATAAGTTTTGACGGGTTTCACGATCAAATTCATGATACGCCTTGTTCACATCATCATAAACTTGGGCTTTAACAAACTCATAAACGGGGGTGTTGTCAAAATCAGGCACATACGCTTCACGAGGTTTCACACCACATTTTTGAGCAAAAGCCAACTGCTGAGCCACTTGGTTTTGAATTTCCAAATGAGCAAACGCCAAGGCTTCTACTAAATCGGCTTCAGAAACGAAGTTTGCACCCGCTTCAACCATCATAATAGAATCTTTGGTACCAGCAACCACTAAATCCAACTCGCTTTGTTCTTGTTCTTGGAAAGTGGGGTTAGCCACTAACTGCCCGTTAACCCGAGCTACACGAACCGCACCAACAGGCCCACCAAAGGGAATATCGCTAGCCAAAGTTAAGGCAAAAGAAGCGGCTAAAATGGCTAAGGTATCAGGCTGTTGCACATTATCAGAAACTAATGGAGTGGCAACAATTTGCACGTCTTTACGGTAGCCATCTGGGAATAAGGGGCGGATTGGGCGGTCAATTAACCGAGAGGTTAAAACGGCCTTTTCGCTAGGACGCCCTTCACGTTTGTTATAACCACCGGGCATTTTACCTACGGCGAACATTTTTTCTTCGTAATCTACTAACAGAGGGAAGAAATCAATACCAGGACGAATGCTGCTGCTGGCTGTAGCAGCTGAAAACACAACGGTTTCGCCACACTGAACAAGAACGGAAGCCCCTGCGGAACGAGCCATACGGCCTGTTTCAACGGTTACGGTTTTTCCGCCAATTTGGAAGGAATGGCGTTGCATTTGCGGGTAAAACGCATCTAAAGAAGCTAAATCTGTAATGCCGTGGGCTAGGGTTTGGGCTTTATTAAGCACATCCGTATTAGTATCAAGCAGCGTGGATTGCATAGAAAAATTACCTTTTGTTACGGCGTTCAACACAACATTGAACGGCTAGGGTTACGAGTGTTACACTTTATCAATAATTAAAATCCATCATAACGCAAGCACAAGTTAGGTGCAAATGGTTTGATAAGATCTGTTTTTTAAAGCCTAAAAAACTTCAACGGCTTCTGCGGGTGGCACAGGTAACGCTGTTGCAAGCACGCCCGAAGAATCAACAGGCACCCCTGCACCAGCCGAAGCAACACTTGCCATTAACGCACCATTCCGCACCATCTTGTGGGCTACTTGGTAGTCAAAAACTCGTTTAGAAAACAACCGAATAAAATCCGCCGCCTGCCCATTATTATGAGGGCGTTCCACCATCATCGCCAAGTAATAATATCGCCCATCAGGCAACTGCACCATGGCAGATTCTCCTAAGCTTTTACCAATATCGCCCGTTTTATGAAACACCCGTGTACCCTTTGGTAACAAGCTAGGAATGAGCCTTCTGTTGTGGGTTTTTTCCAAAATATCCATCAAGTACTCACTCACTTGGGTTGATTGAAACACCCCGTGGTGCTGGATGCCCATCAACGTTTGTACCATTTCAACCATAGAAATGGTGTTTAAACCTGCTTTATCAGGCAGTTGATTCCGAACCCTCGTGCTGGCATAGCCCAAGGCATTCCATTGCTGATTGACCTTATCCACACCACCCAAGGCTTCCAACATCATTTCGGTTGCCACATTATCGCTAGTTTGAATCATATTGGCAGCCGTTTCGCCCAGCGTAAACCGAGAATGTTCAGGCTTACCAATCCAAATACCTGAGCCTTCCACCCGATGGCGTTCTTCCAGCAAGAGAGCATCAGTCGGTTGATTAACCCCCGAAGCTAACCGTAAGCCATACAAATAAAGCAACGGTAATTTAATGACACTTGCCGAAGGCACAGGCTCTTGGGCGTTCAATTCGGCATGGGTGTTAGAAAACGGGTCGTAAAACAACACATGAGGGCGAAAGCTTGAACCCAATTGCAAGGCGGAAGAATCTAAATAGGCTTGCAACGTACCATTAACGGTTTCCGAAGGTAACGCTAAGGGGGGCAAGGGTGCTAATGCCACTCGCTCATAAGGCCAATTAAGGGCAGGGTTCAACCAACTATCTACGCCAAACAAAGTGGTTTGATTGGCCCGAAGCGAAGGGGCATTCACGGGTTCTCCCTTAAACACCCCTGAATGGGTAGCTAAAGAGGAAAAACCACCAAAAGAAGCGGGGATAGGGCGTTCAACCAATACACTTTGTTGAGTAGCCGTTTGATGCGTTACCCATTGCCCTAGTTGAAGCAACCCAGAAATTAACAAGCCCCCTGCCAACAAAACACCGCTTAATAGAATCAGTAAGCGTTGAGTGCGTTTCTTCTGTTGGGTGTGGCGTTGCTGATGAGACCGCTTTCGCTTATCCACCGTAGGAGATTGGGCTGGCAAGCCCACATGAACCCGCCCCACTTTTTGATGAATGGGACGATTGAACGGATGGGTATTGGGGTGAAATGGCGAAGGCGTAATGGGTATTTCCTCATGCCAAGCAGTGGCGGATTGAGCGGTTTTTGCAACACCGCTACTAGTAGCCGTTTCCCCTTTCGTAGAGGGTTCCACGGCGGCATCATAATAAAATGAGGTAGCAGGTGTTAAAGCAGGCTTTTGCGAATTAACGCCACGGGCTACGTTTGAAGAAGCGGAAAATCGGGGTTTCATAAAAAAACAACTTTTTTTTGCGGGGTTGCTCAACAGGTGCAATGAAGCTTTCTTACCATAAAAATATAAAAGTGGCAATCTTAGAAAGTCTTCATTCATCATAAGGGATTGTTAATAAAAAATAAAGCTTTTTCTGTAATGCCTATTTCAAAATGGTATAACAGGTGATTCTATTTATTATATAAAAAGTATTATCTGCGTTACCATTAACCTTTAGGCTAGTGTTATTGCACAATTACCTGAACCGTTACGGTACCAGATTGACCCAATAACGAAAGATGCGAAGGTTGAATGCGTTCCCCCGGTAACAAAACAGGAATCCCTGGCGGACACCGAACAATGGTTTCCGCACTAATTCGCCCTAAGGCTTCCGCCAAGTCAACCGTCTCTACTTCCGCATGAAAAAAAGCATTTCGAGGAGACAAAACCACTTCAGGCATGGTAAATAACACTTGTTCTACTAGTTTAAAGGGCATTTTTTGTTGCGTTTCTTCAGCTATAGCGTATTGATGAATCCACGAAAACCCGTCGGCGAAGGCTTGAAAATCCGCTTCTTCATGCTGAAACGAAGTTAAATATAACGCCCCATAGGGGTTGCAACTTTCATATGAAAGCCCTCGTTCCGTTTCCAGCAGTTCTGCCATCGTTTCACCTGAAAGCGTGGCATGGCGAAGGTAAAATCGGGTTTCATCCAAGGCGGGTCTGCCACCAGCCAATACAGGTAGATGTGTTTTCCTCAATAACCGAACCGAAGGCACTCCTTGCAACTGGCGTTCCAGCCGTTGAATTCGCAACAGTTGCCACTGCACTGCCTGCTGAAAATCCACCGAAGCCAACCACGCCGAGGCTAAATCTAAACTAGCTAATAATAAATAACTTGGGCTAGTAGTCTGCAAATGATTGAGTGCCTGTTGCAGTCTCCTCGCTGAAATAGCCGACCCCTTGGGCAAATGCACCCAAGCCGATTGCGTTAAACTACCCCCCGTTTTATGAGGAGATTGCACAACGGCATCAGCTGAAATAACTTCGGGCAATTCACACGCCGATAGCGGGAACGCTTTGTGCCAAACAAATAACGCTCCGTGGGCTTCATCCACAATCAAGCGTTTGTTGTGGGTTTTGCAAAGTTTGGCTATCGCTTCTAAATCCGTTGCTAAGCCTTCATAAGTGGGATGGGTGATAATAACCCCCTGAATGGCAGGATTTTCCTTAAACGCCTGTTCCACCGTTTCAGGGCTTACCCCGCCCCAAAGCCCCCAATCTGGGTGCCAAATGGGTTCGCACCAAACGGGGTTCAGCCCTGCCAACACTAAGCCTGCAATAATAGACCGATGAGCATTGCGGGGAATTAAAACGGCATCATCAGGCTGAAAGCTGGCTAACAGACAGGCGTGCAACCCGCCCGATGTACCGTTAATGGAATAAAACGTGTGTGCGACCCCATAACGTTCTGCCGTAAGGGCTTGGCTTTCGGCAATGCACCCTTCGGGGATGGATAACACATCCAGCCCATCCAGTTCGGTTAAATCCACCGCGAGTAAGTCGGCGGAAAACCCTAACTGCTGGCTGAGTGCTCGAAAATAGTTGCCTAAGGGAAGCCCTGCGTGGGCTGGCACATGAAAGCGTCTGCGGTTGAGGGTTTTATTCACTAGTAACGCAGTAACAAGCGGGGTATTTTGCATGATGTAACCCTTTCAACTATTATTGAGCCATTTTCAGCCCAGTTCAAACTATTTAATCTCGTATCACCAGTAGGAACGACCATCGCGTTTGCTCTGCAGTCGTAGACTCCCTCACCCCAACCCTCTCCTTAAGGGAGAGGGGGTAGTACGCACAAGAGCATTGACGAGGGGATGTTCTTTTTGCCCTAAATTTCTGTTCCCTCTCCCTTAGGGAGAGGGCTAGGGTGAGGGATTCCTCAGTCCCCTGACAAACCAACCAGCTGAAGACTGAAACGACAATCGATGTTACCCCTCTTTATCTGCTTCCGCAACAATGGCTTCCGCCTTTTTTTCACCTAATAATCGAAACACCAACCGATGCCCTAAGTACAGCAACGGCGTAATTAAAATAGCCGCCACAACCTTCACGCTATAATTACCTTGCCCCATTGCTACCATCTGTTCTACGGAAAGCGTTCCCCAAAACGCCACAAACGTAACAATAAACGAATCAAACAATTGCGAAACCAAGGTAGACCCTGTCGCCCGCACCCACAGGTATTTGTTACCCGTATAATGCTTAAATACCCGAAACAAGCCAATATCCAAAAACTGCCCCACCACATAGGCAATCAACGAAGCTTGAATCATATTGGTAAAGGGGGCAATCACCTTGGTGAAGGTATCCAAGCTAATGACGGTAATTGGGCTAACGGGCAAATGCAACAATAACTGAAACAACAGAGAAAAGCCAATCACCACCACAAAGCCCAGCCACGTTATTTGTTTGGCTCCTGCTTCGCCGTAAAATTCGTTAATCATATCGGTTAGTAAAAACGTGATGGGAAAGGTCAAAATACCGCCCGAAATTAACTGTTTACCGCCCCAAGGTAAGGGTAAATCTATTAGCAATGCCCCAGTTAAGTTAGCTATTACCAAGCAAGAAACAAAAATAGCGGCCATAATGCCAAACACCAGCTGCTTCATGGGCATGGCGTGTTGCGGGTTGGGTAGAATGGCTCGTACAATCAGCGAAAAAGGATTGGGCATTAGTGAAACGCTACCTAGCTGGTTTTGGTGTTGTGAAAAAAATGATTATGTCCTATTCTATAACAAATACTTAGTTGAGGTTACGGAGAAGGCTCTATTAGTGGTGCTAGCGTTGTCATTTGCGGTATTTTCTACCTTCGGTAGAATGATTGGCAGAGCAATCAACGAATCCTCATGTACCTCTATGTACACCTGCGGTTCTGTGTTCCTCATTCCTAGCTATCCCTCCCTACTAGAGCCTTCTCCGTAACCTCAATTGCTATAAAGGAAAAAACCACGATGAAACGAATTGGCTTAACAGGCGGCATTGCGTGCGGAAAATCCGCCGTGGGCAAGTGGTTTGAACAACACGGCATACCTGTATGGGATGCCGATACGGCGGTGCATAGCTTACTAAACACCAACTTAGCCGTTCAACAACAGTTAAAAGTGTGGTTTGGCGATACTGTTATTTTACCCGATGGCACGGCGAACCGCTTGCTAATGGGGGAACGGGTGTTTGCGGAGGCAGGGCTAAAAAAGCAGTTGGAAGGCTTGTTGCATCCGTTGGTGAGAGTTTCGATGGAGGCATTTTTTACCGATGTGCAACAAACCCAACCGACTGTTCCGTTTGCCATTGCGATGATACCCTTGTTGTTTGAAAATGGCTTGCAGGGGCAGTTTGATGCCGTTTGGGTGGTGAATGCCACGCAAGCTCAGCAGGTGGAAAGGATGAAGACGAACAGGGGGATGGATGAGGGGGCGATTTTGGCAAGGTTAGCCAGCCAGTTGCCGTTAGAGCAAAAAATCGCCCTCGCGGATGTAGTCATTGACAATACAGGGACGCTAGAGGCGTTGTATTGTCAGTTGGAAAAGTTACTACTGCAACAGAATGACGCAAGCTAAAGTTTATTGAATAAAAGCCGATAGTAAACATAGGAAAACTATCTTTAAAAGCTTTATTAGAATTTAATCCTAGTAAAAAGGACGTATTTATGCTAAACTCAAAACAAGCCACAAGCCACAAGCCACAAGCCACAAGTCTTTAGGCTAGGCTTTACTCTTTCAGAATTGCTAGTTAGCTTAGCCGTTTTAGGATTAATTGCAGGGTTAACTGTTCCCAGTATTGTAGCTTCAGTTGAAAAATCAAAACGCCAAGCCCTTCTAAAAGAAGGTTTTCAACTCGTTTCTGAAATAATACAAAACGGCTACATGAATGGTGATTTTAATGAAATAACCACATGGGATATAAACCTTAACAGTCCTGGTAGTATTGCTGATTACTTCGGTAAAAAATTTAACTACTCAAAACAATGCTTAGCCAGTGATTTTACTTCTTCGGGTTGTTCTGACAATTCGTACGCTACTTTAAGACATTCTTGTCGTTGGGTATTCCCAAATGGAATGAAGATTTCGTGCAATGAACCAAATCAGGTCAACAACACACGAATTTTGTTGAATGTTTATAGTGACGCATATAAAACCACTAACGTGATTAGCATGACTGAAAAAAATCCAACTATAGTACAATTTGTGTGTAATATTTCAGACACCCCTATCAACCCATATAGTGCATTTGGTGGTAGTACTGCTAAACCGGGAATGTGTACAACACTCTATTCCGGCTTTGGTGTTGGCTCTTAAGAACGCCTAAAACCCAGCATTTATTATCTACAAAAACCGTTATGAAAAAAAACAAGTTAAACCTGCTCAAACACCTTTACAAAAAACGAGCTTTCGGGGTTGTAGGGGGCTAACCGCTCAAACGCTGGGGTGAAGGGGGTTTCTAACAACTGCACATGAAGCATGGATTCCAGCAAGTAGTATTTAAACTGGTGCAGCGTGCCTGTTGAACTCGTTCCCGCCGTTTGGTACAGTTGAATTGCCTGTTTACCGCTAGGGCTAGTACCATAAATGTAAACATCCCCCACCCGATGATGCCCTTTATAATCAAACGAAATCTTCCGCTGTTTGGCAATGGCGTGCTTCAATAGGTGCTTTAATGCTTTGGGGTTACGCAATGGCATTGCCGAGGGTAACGCTTCGGGTGCTACGGCACAAGTTAGCGTGAGTGCTTCGTAGAACGCTAGCACGTTGCCGACCATCTTTTTTTGAACAGAGGCAGGTTCTAGTTCGAGAATACTTTCTTCTAAAAACGTGGCAAACGCTTGTAGCTCTTTTTGTAGATGCGGTGGTAGGGAATCTGCGGTAAGGTTGCTGAGGAGGGCTTCCAACGCACACCGCAAGCGGTCAGTGAGTGGGGCTTCATCCGCCATGAGATGTTTTTCAACCACTTGCTTAACCGTTTGGTGTACTTTTTCGTAGGACGACTTCATGGATAACAACGACTCTAATGACTATTGAGATAGTTTATAACGATTACAACCTAAGATGATAATATCATCCGCCCAGAAAAAGGGTTGTTTGGGTTGATAGGGTATCGTCCTTGAAAAAGCCTTTTACCCTCAAGCAAATCCACTTGCAAAAGAATCTCATCTAAAAAAGGTTCATGATAGTAAAAGCTATCTTCCAAATTATGCTGCTTAGTAAAAGCCGTGCTAAGTAGTTGAATATCTTTCATCTCATAGAGATAGAAATTTTTAAAACCACGCACATAATGCGAAGAACTTTTGCCTCTCGATTGGTACAAAACAATGCCTTCTTCTTTAGTATGATAAGTAGTACCGAGTAAATACACATCTCCCACCCGAAGATACCCTTTGTACACAAACTGGATTTTCCGTTTAGTTTGAACCGCTTCTCTGATAATGGCTTCTGTTTCTAGTATAATTTCTGCTTTGGTTTTCTTTTTGGGGGGCTTGGCTAATTCCTGCTGAACGAGGTTATCAACGTTGAGCTGTTCACAAAAGGCTAAAATTTTGCCTGCTAGCCTTTTTTGTGCTGAAAGGGGTTCTAACTCAAAGATAATTTCTTCCGAAAGCGTGTCAAACGCTTGCAATGTTTCTTGTAAGGTGGGTGGCACGGTTTGCAGTGAAATGGTTTCAACAAGCGTTTCTAGGGTGTTTTTAAGCCGAACGTCTAAGCCCCCTTCGCCTGCAATTAGCACCTCTTGAATGATGGTTTTACACTGTTGGTGGGCTTTTTCGTAGGGGGTTAAAACGGGGGTAGGGGGTTCTTTTTTAGCTTTAGCCATGGTGGATTGTCCTCTATGATGGAAGGGGTGATCGTTTATTTTTCTTGATTATACAGCAATCCAACGCCTAAAAATATAGGCTAATGGTTGTAAAAAAACATCGAAATAGGAGCAACTAAAAAGTGGTTTATTTTCAACTATACATAGTTAATGCTAACCTAAAATCTAGTTAAACTCATTCAACGGCTATCTTTGCTTTAATACCATTTTCAAATGGGAATAGCGTTAGATGGATACTTGCCAGTAACAACGTAGACGCTGACGATAGTTCTATTTGAAATTGGTATAACTTAAACAAAAACCAGCACTACCACTTGCGTGCTAATGGCTTCCAGCGTGCCGATAGGGGGTAAGCCTTCGCCTGTTTTGGCTTTCATACTAATACACGCTGTTTCAACCCCCAAAGCTTCAGCCAAAACCGCTTGAATGCTAGCCCGATAAACCCCTAATTTCGGGCGTTCTAGGTGAACCACCGCATCCACATTAATGAGCCTAAAATTCGGATGAGCTTCTCGAATAATCCCCAACGTTTGAGCCAATAAATCCAAACTATTGGCGTTTTTCCAACGGTCATTGCTTGGCGGAAAGTGCGTGCCAATATCGCCCATGGCAACGCTACCTAATAAGGCATCAATCAGTGCATGAACTAACGCATCGCCATCAGAATGAGCTACGCACCCCAAGGGGCTTTCAGTAATATGAACCCCGCCAATCCACAAGGGCAGGTTGGGGGCTAGGCGGTGTAAATCCGTCCCCAGCCCTATTCTTAGGTGTGGGTTATCTAACATAAGCCGTCGTTTCCTGCTCTATTTTAGCTAAAACGGCAGATAACGGAGTGCCTAACACATAATGAGCTAACGCTTGGGCGTTGCCATCTTCGCTAATGGGCGGAGCGATAACTTTGGCTTGTTGTTGAATGGCAACGGGTCCGTTACCCATGGCAATACCTAAGCCCGCTTGGGTTAGCATGCTTAAATCGTTTTCTTCATCGCCCAAGCAAAGAATGTTTTCAGGGGCGATACCCCACTGTTGGGCTAAAAACGAAACGGCGTTCCATTTAGAAACATGGGGGGCGGTAATTTCTAAAAAATTATGCCGAGATTGACACCAGCTGATGACTTCTTTGCCAAACGTTTCCGCCAAGTAGGCTTTCATTTTTTCTAAAACCGCAGGGTCGTTATTGATAACCACTAGCTTCGGGGGGGCTTCGGTTAGGATTGAATCGAGATTTTCAGTCAAACTCGGTTCAATAGAAGAGGTGTTTTTATATTCCTGCACATACAATTCATGCGGACGGGAATATAAAATATCATTCACATAACAGTTAATGTGAATGTCGTTTTCCGCACAATAGGCAACGAGCTTTTTCGCAATTTCAAGGGGCACGGGGTTGTAAAAAATCCGCTGATACGTAGGCGGATGATCTATTTCATGCACGGTAGACCCTTGATAGGTAATGATGGGGTTGGTTAGTTCAAATAATTGGGCGTAAGGTAATGCTGAAGGAAACATTCTGCCTGTAGCCAGTACCACTTTGGTGGGTGTGGTGGTGTTAATTCGTTTAATAACGGCAATAACGGTGGGGGAAACGGTTAAATCTTTTTGAACCAGTGTGCCATCTAAATCACACACAACCAGCTGAATGGGGTGCGGATACGCTGGAAAATTTGGTTGGGTAGTCATGGTGGAATGGGTGCTTTCAACTTTATGTGTTTTCTTAATGGAACTTTGAAACAGTTATCCTTATAATAGAAAAGAAGTAGCTAATTGGCTACTAGTTACCTTTATAAGGATAAGTGATTCAACCATGAGAATGCAGAATTTTAAACCCGCCGTTTTGACCGTGCTAGTGGCTACCGTGTTGCTATGGGGTGGGGCATGTTTGCAAACATGGGTGGAAGCCTCTCGGTTTGGTGGGTTCAGTCGCTTGCCTTCTAGTTATGATTCAGGCAAACCGCTCATGCAAGTAGCCGAAGAGGCTAATGGTAAGCCGTTACTAGTGGAATTTTATACCGATAGATGTGTACGGTGCAATAAACTGGTTCCTATGGTGCATGAATTTGCAAAAATGCAGGTGGCTAGTGGATGCGTTAGTTTGGCGTTGGTGAATGCGGAGACTGCCGAAAATAAGTTGTTTACAGATTTATTTGCCGTAAAAGTGGTGCCAGCTTTATTTATTTTCAACCCCAAAAAAATGAAGAAAACAGTCGTTAATTTGCCCGATGCTTCTAAACCGTTGCCTACGAAAGAAGCGTTGGCTATTGCGGTAAAAGAAGCCTATAAAGCTAACAGCGAAGGTAATTTTAGCAGGCATTGTATGTTAATGGGTGCTTATTAATGGGGTAGTAGTTTTTCACCTACTTGATGGACTTTCGGGGGGTATAGGGTATGAAGGACGGGGGAATGTTCAATAATAAAAAGGTTAGTAATTGCTATGAATGAAAATAGTAATAATAATT
>JAPLIO010000245.1 GCA_026389055.1 Candidatus Melainabacteria bacterium
TGTAGGGGCGTGATTTATCACGTCCGTTTAAGATTGATTGGCGGATGCGATAAATCGCACCCCTACGAATTAAATATTTTTACATCTTTATTGTCTAAAAAGCAGGCGACGGTGTCAAGGTTTGGCGTTTGTTTGAAGGGTGTTATTCAACGAAAACACCCTAAAATTCAATCGGTTGAGAGTTTTCAACGCCTGTAACAATCGCTTTTAATACGGGTTCCATTTTTTCCATGAGAACTTCATGGGTTAATTTTTCTTCGGGTGATATTAAGTCATCCAAAGCTTGGTTAAAGGCGGTAATAGTGGCTATTGTATGGTCTTTTTTGAAGTTAAAGAATGGTAGTAATTGGGTTAAGTCTGTCTCTTTATCTTTTTGTTTTTTTGCATTGAGTAAACTGGTTAAAGTATGGAATGCTTTGTCTCGTTGTTGTTCCTTGAGGGTTTTTTCTGCCCCTGATTCGGTAGGTACAGGAAAAGCTGTTTCAAAATATTTATTCAAAGGCACTATAATTAAGCTGTTTTTATTGCTAGAAGCCCCTGGATTTTCTCCCATTTTGGCAACGAGGGCATCTGCTGAGGTGCTTATGGCGTATGTTGATGTAAATTCTGGCAATTGTAGATGTGTGGAGCTAAACACTTTGTCTACAAGTTTATCTGCCCCTTCGCTTATAGCTGGAGTAGTATCAGCAATAACAACCGATTTCGCCTCGTTCAAGGCTTTAAGCTGGGTACGCAGAAGGGTGTTCATTTCTTCCGTGATGTTTGAAATTTCGTCTTGCTTACCTCCCACCCGAGCTTGACCCATCTTATAGCGAAGTTTCTTAATAGGTGTCAAGCCAGCTATTTCCTCAGGTAATGTTTTTTTAGATAGTAGCTCAGAATAAGACCTACCTGTTTCTGGAAGAATGGGTTGAAGAGCCTTTCCAAATTCGTTCAAGGTTTCAGTTAGACTACGAAGCGAAGGAGAAAGATCATCAATAACTACCTCTGGCTGTAAGCTAATCCTTCCTGAATCGGTAAGCTTCAACTGCCCAGGATAAGCTTCCGTAAGAGCTTTTGCCAAAGTAGGTACTACTTCTGCTAAAACGTTGGCGTTGGTGTGGGGATTATCCTTATGTTTACCGTCTAAGCCAGCCTTTTCAACAAGAAACATGTCTAATAGAGCATCTAAGCGTGCTTTCGGTTCAGTTAGTGGGTTTACGTTATCCTTAATATGATTGCCCACCCAACCGATAGTCGGGATATCAGCAAGATTTTTAACTACGTTTGTGCCAAATTCAGCTTCAAACTTTTCGGTGTGGGTTTTCCCGAATTGCTGTTGCAATTCCGCTACCAACGCTTTTTGGGCAACTTTTACCTCCTCAGCCGTCGCCCCCTCTTTCTGACCTACCTCCATCACAGCTTTGGCTTTTAATATGACAGTTTCATAAACTTCTTTTGGCAGGCTTCCAGAGTTTACAATTATTTCCTCTCCTTGGAAGACTCTGCTAACATACTCCAAAGCCCAGTTTAAATGCCCCATTTGTCTTTTGTAGGGATCCGACGGGGTATTTTCCCTTAGCAAATTATGTAGCTGTTGTTGCAATCCAAGTAGATCGCTAGGAGTTTGAAGATCAGTTTCTAATCCTGCTTTAATTAGCGTGAAACTAGTTTTATCAGGAGAGGTATCATTTCGATATATTTCAGCAGCTTTGCTAAAGGGTGTTTCTCCAAGGGTTGTAGGGGCTTTAAACAAGTCGGCTATAGTTTTGGAAACTCGTTTACCACCTAACATAGGATCAATTTCATCCAATCTCTCAAAAATAATATCGATAAATTGATTAAGAACACTAACTTCTCCTTTGTTAGCTAGATGTTGAACTCTGTCTTCAAACTCTGTTCGATTCAGCTTATCTGCTACCGCTAGGTTAATAAGTTCTGTAATCTCCGCTTTTTTAGGGTGGTCTTTAAAGGTATTTGTAATTTTGCCTTCCAGCTCTGCTTTAACACCTGCAAGGGCTCCCTCCCCTTTTGCACTCAAGGCATCTATACCCGCTTTTATTTTAGTCTCCACATCAGCTAAAGAAACGCCAAGCCCCTTCTCTTCTAATGTTTTCACCTTGGTTTCTAATGAGGTAGCTAATTTTTTAGCTGCTTCAGCTTCTCCGCCTTTTGAAACCGCAAACCAGCCTGCAATACCTGCACCTATCAAAGAAACCGCACTCAAACCAATCGCTATAACACTACTACCACCCGTTTTCGCTGAGGTTTCCGCGGTGGGTGGGGCTTCAGGGGTGTTGTCTCTTGGGTTTGCACGTTCAAAGCTATCTGGTTTTGAGGAGGCTAATTGAGGCGATTTGTCCTTTGGTAAAGTTACTTTTCTACTAGGGGGGGGTACTGCTCCGCTGATGTTGTTAAAATCAGGGTTGCCTACGGTGTTACTGCTCATCATCATCATGGGGTGTTGTCCTTTTCATTAGGGTTATTATTGTATCGTAAAGCCATTAAAATTTAGTAAGAAATACTATTAGCATAAAAACAAAGCCGTTTCATTCTGTGCTACCTTTTTTAAACGCCCTTAAATGCCGACCGATATTGTAACGCTTCCGTTAAATGAGGCACTTCAATACTAGGGCTTTGGGCTAAATCCGCAATCGTTCTAGCCACCCGCAACACACGGTCGTACCCTCTAGCCGAAAGGTTCAACCGCTCTAACGCACGGCTCATAATGGTTTGGCAAGGCTCATTCAGCTGGCAAAACGCTTTCAACTGGGCAGGGGCTAGTTCCGCATTGGTTTTTAAGGGTAAATCCAGCGTCAAAAACCGATTCAGCTGGATTGTTCGGGCAGTAATCACTCGGTTTCTCACGGTTTCAGAACTATCCACCGAAGCTGAAACGCCCTGCTGAAGCAATTCCTGCGAACTGAGCCGAGGCACTTCTAGGTGCAAATCAATTCTATCCAACAACGGACCCGAAAGCTTATTCATATACCGTTCAACTTGGCTGGGCGAACAACTGCAGGTTTTAGTGGTATCCCCACGGTATCCGCACGGGCAAGGGTTTAACGCCCCTATTAAGATGAATCGGGCAGGGAAGGTGTGGTTGGCGTTGGCTCTGGAAATGGTTACCACGCCCTCTTCCAGCGGTTGCCTCAAAATTTCCAGCACAGGGCGAGGAAATTCCACCAGCTCATCTAAAAACAAAACCCCTCGGTGGCTTAGCGTTATTTCCCCCGGTTTTGGGTAGCTTCCGCCCCCACAAAGCCCTGCCATAGAAGCCGAATGGTGCGGAGACCGAAACGGACGTTGGGCAATAATGCCCAATGCTTCGTTTAGCATACCTGCTACGCTGTAAATTCGGCTTACTTCCAAGGTTTCGTCTAAATCCAACGGCGGTAAAATACCTGCAAACGCTTTGGCTAATAACGATTTCCCACTCCCTGGGGGGCCTGCCATTAGCAAGTTATGTCCGCCTGCAGCGGCTATTTCCAAGGCTCGTTTGGCTTGAGATTGCCCCTTCACATCAGCAAAATCCACCATAGCGGTTTGCTTCATGGTTGCTTGGGCATCTGCCAGTAACTGCCCTACATTTTGTTGAACTTGGAAGGCTTCGGGTGTTTTAAACAAGGCAGGCAAGTTCGCTAAATTCGGTAAACTGTAGATTTTAACGCCTTCCAGCAACGCTGCTTCATTGGCGTTTTCAGGGGGAACCACCACGGCTTCAAAGCCTAACTGCTTGGCTAAAATCACCACGGAAAGCGCCCCTCTCACAGGGCGAAGGTCGCCTTCGAGAGAAACTTCCCCTAGCCACAAGGTTTTTTCCAGCCAGTGCGGTTCAGGAAAGCTAATTTTTTCGCCTGCAATTAACACGCTCAAGGCGATGGGTACATCAAAGCCCGTGCCTTCTTTTCGCACCGAAGCCGGGGCTAAGTTCATAATCACTTTCTTGGTGGGAAATTCAAACCCCGCATTACGAATAGCCGATCGTAATCTATCTTTGCTTTCGTTGACCATCGCATCTGGCAGGCCCACAATTCGCCATTCAGGTATGCCACTGGCTAAATCAATTTCAACGGTAATCAACTGTGCATCTAAGCCTTGAAGCGAACTAGTTAAAATTCTCACCACCATGATGGGTTTGTGTCCTCAACGTTGTTAGCTGGTTAATTCGCCCAAGGTTTCTGTGGGTATTTTTATTTGATTAAACGCATATAACTGGGCAGGGCGATGGAAGCCATCCATTTTGGTTTCGCCTATTAGTTCAAATAAAATGCCTGAAGCCAAGGCTTTTTTACGGAAGTTTCGTTTATCAATTTCTTTTTTTAGAATGAGTTCATACACTTTTTGCAGTTGTGTTAGCGTAAATTTCTGCGGCAATAATTGAAAGGCAATCGGCGAAGTTTGCAGTTTTTCTCGCAACCGAAGCAACGCATGGTGGATAATTTCTTGGTGGTCAAACGCCAAAGCGGGCAAGGCTTCAAGGGCTATCCATGCGGTATCATCGTGTTTTAAGGCTTGAGGCGTTTGAATTTTATCAAAATTAACCACGGCAAAATAAGAAACGGTAATAACCCGTGTTCGAGGGTCTCTATCAGGCGTACCGAATGCCCCAAGTTGTTCAAAATAAATATCTGAAACGCCTGTTCGTTGTTCCAGCCAGCGTTTAGCAGCTTCTTCCAAGGTTTCGCCCAAGTTAATAAACCCCCCAGGGATTGACCACATATCCTTAAAGGGTTCGCTAGCCCGCTTCAGTAACAGCACCCTTAGTTCGCCTTTAGTCATGGTAAAAAGCACAACGTCTACCGTAACAAGGGGTTTTTCGTAAGTTTCTGTTTTGGCACTGGTTTGAAATTGTTGGTTTTGGGTATTGAAGGAATACTGGGGAATTGAGCGGAAATCTACCACGGGGCGTTGAATGCTTTCAAGCAATAAAAGAAGGAACACACGTTACTTCAAAATGTATCAAAAGCAAGGGGCTTTGTCTAGCTTCTATTACAGTGATGTAACATTATATATAGTAATTGAGCAAACTGTTTGTAGGGGGAGAGGGTTTTAAGCCTCCCCCCCCTACAAACAACCCTAAATTAACCGCAATCTAAAACTTATCGATAAAAACCACGTCTTCGAAGGGCAATTGACCCCCTCTGCCTTTGGCAGGTTCTTTGGCTTTACCAATCGTTATCATCATCCCAATAACGTGATTAGCAGGTAAATTGATGATTTCAGCTACTTTCACGGGGTCAAACCCAATCATCGGGCAAGAATCATACCCCATCGCCTTGGCAGCAACCATTAGGGTTTGCGAAGCAATCCCAATTGAACGCATTGCTTCATCGCGTTGTAGTTGCGGATTATTAGCATAGTATTGTGGAATCATCGGTACAATCACATCTTGAACCGCCTGCGGTGCTAAAGCCCAATAGCGTTCAGGGTTGGTGGTACCCGCAGTTAAATCCGCACACAATAGTAATAGCATAGAAGCATCGGTTACTTGAGCTTGCCCCCAAGCGGCATTTTTGATAGCTTCTCTGGTTTCTTTATTCTGCACCCAAACAAATCGCCAGTTTTGCATATTGAACGAAGTAGGCGAAAGAAGGGCTAATTGCAACAGGTCTTTCGCATCGGCTTCAGGCATGTTGTAGCTGGCATCGTAATGTTTAACGGAACGACGCTGCACAATAGCGGTAGTGGTATCTGTACCAGAAAGACGAGTGGGTTCTACACCGCTTGTTACGGTTAATAGGGAAGCATTCATTGAGGTAGTAATCCTTTAGGCTTTTAATATAAGTAGGTTAAACAAGTAGCAGTCTACTTTCTTTATTCTAAGTTACTTTCCCTTTCCCGACAAGAGCAAACAAGCAGTGTACGCTATGTTATGCTAGGGTATAAGACTCCCTTCACTTGGTGGATGCTTTTTCATTGAATAATCTTGCAAACTAAAGATGGTATTTTTTAAAATGGGCTATCTTTAGAAATGGGTGTATGAAAACTGCTAAGTTAATTCAACAATTTGTCATTAGTAGCGTTGTGTTGGCGGTTTGCTTAACGGGCGTTTTCGTTCTGCTTTCTTTGGGAAAAATAGAGGTCGATTTACAGGCGTTAACCGCTCATCCCATTCAATATTGGCTTCAAACCGAACAGTTAATGAAGCTGAATACCATGATGCAGCAGTTTCAGCACGCCCTCTCTCGTCCTTTGTGGCCCGATGTTTCTTTGTTTTTACCGTTGGAAGTGCAGTTGCTCATTTCATTGGGCTTGTTCTTTAGTATTCTATTGGTTGGCGTGTTTTTCCCAAAAAATAGAGGCTTGCTGATTGTCCTAACCGTGGTTTCGGTGCTTCGGCATCTTGTTTGGCGAGGCGTTGACACCTTAGTTTTCCCGGATACGCCCCACACAATTATTGGTTACACGCTATATGCAGCCGAAATCTTGGCATTTATTTCGTTAAGCTTGGGGTATTTTCAACTTTATAAACCCACTGATAGAGCCAAATTCCCTGCCAAGCTTAATGAAGCCAAGAATGCACAGGTTCCTCATGTGGATATTTTGGTTTGTACTTATAATGAATCGCTTAGCGTGTTATACCGTACGTTGGTTGGGTGCGTGGCGATGGATTACCCTAAGAAAACGATTTACCTGTTAGATGACGGCAAGCGAGATGCTATGGCACAATTGGCTCAGCATTTGGGGGTTGAATACATTGCTAGGGCTGAAAATCTTCATGCCAAAGCGGGCAATTTAAATAATGCGTTAACCCTCATTAAGGGCGATTTAGTAATGGTATTGGATGCAGACCATGTGCCTAGTAGAAATACCTTACGGGAATTGACGGGGTATTTCCAAACCAATGCCCAGTTAGCCTTTATTCAAACGCCTCAACACTTTTTTAGTTTAGACCCCTTTCAGCGGAACTTGGTGTTGGAAGATGTGATTCAAAACGAGCAAGATTTCTTCTTTCAAGTCATTCAACCGGGGAATGATTACTGGCATGCCACGTTTTTTGCAGGTACAGGGGCGTTATTTCGTCGGGCGGCTTTAACCTCAGTTAATGGTTTTGCTACAGAAACCATTACCGAAGATACGCATACGGGTTTAAGGCTCCATGCCAAAGGCTGGAAGTCTATCATGTACAATAAAAATTTAATCGCAGGTATGGCTCAGGATTCCTTTCAGGATTTGGTTAAACAGCGGGTTCGGTGGAGCCGTGGGATGGCTCAAATTTTTTATTATGATCATCCGTTGTGGACTAAAGGCTTAAGCTGGGGACAAAGAATTTGTTATTTTAGCGGTATTTGGTACTTTTATATGGGCTTTACGAAGCTTCTGTTTATTTTAGCTCCGTTGGCGTACCTGTTAGGTGGGTTTATGACCATCAATGCAGGTATTTTAGAAATTGGTATCTACTACTTACCTAGCTTTGTGGCGTTGTATTGGGGTTATTCTGTTTTAACGGGCAATGTTCGGCATTTGTTTTGGGGAGAAATTTACGAAACGGCGTTGTGCGTTTACACCAGTTTAAGTGCCTTCAGCACGTTGATAGACCATAAAAAAAGCAAGTTTTTGGTAACGCCCAAGGGTGCTTTATCGGATGATTTTGCCTTTCATTGGCAGTTTGTACTGCCGCAAATTATTTTAGGCTTAGCTACTTCGGTTGGCTTGGTTTTGGCGGCTTATCGGGCTTACGTTAACCCTATTTACTTGGGCGGATTGTTCACCAATTTCATGTGGGGTGTTTACAATTTAGCGTTGTTAATGGCGGCTATTTATGTGGCTCAGGAACGCCCACAACATCGGTTAGCCCCTCGGGTTACCCGTACGTTACCGTGTGAATTGCGGTTACTGGATGGGACGATTGCCGTGGGTAAGGTTACGAATATTAGTGAAAGTGGCTTGGCGGCTGAATTTGAAGAGCCTATTCCTGTGGCGGGAACGATGAATTTACGCTTACGAGATTTTGAAACTAAAGAAGTAACCGTGTTGGGCGTACAGGTGGTGCGTAGTTATGTGGACCCCCAAAGCAAAAGGCATTCGGTGGGTTTACGGTTGGTTAATAGAACGGATGCCGTGCATCAAGCCTTAGTTCGGCATATGTTTTGTTCTTCAGAACCGTGGGATACGAGTCATTATTTTCGGTGCGATTGGGGCGTTTCATTGTTGAATATGTTGAATACGGCGTTTCGGTTGAACAAGGTGGAAGAAGTGGCTTATCGGCGTAGGACCCCTCGGTTTCAGGTATTTTTGCCTTGTTTCCTTTCTTCTGATACGTTTTCTCAAGTGGAAGCTACGACCAATGAAGTTTCTGAAACGGGCTTATCCTTAGTGGTTTCTGATTGTATTGCGTTGGTGCCTGAAAGTGGCTTAAAGGTTACTATCCAGTGGAGCAACGGGCATGTTAGTACGTTAGATACCCGAATTAAACGAGTACAACCGTTTGAAAAAGGGCAGGTATCAGTCGGCGTGAACTTCTTGAAATTGAGCAAAGAAGAGCGATTGGAAGTGATTGAACAAATTTATGGGTCTCGGGAAGGGCTTATTCGGGTCGCCCCTTCGGTAGCGAAGTTGTTACCTTGTACGCTTCGTTTTGAAGATGGCACGTTTCACACAGGTGCTACGCAGGAACTTTCTGAAATGGGGGTTCGGGTGCATTTAGATAGACCGTTGACGGTTCAAACAATAACCCCTGTTACCGTTGAATTAAGTTGGGTTTCGGGGGAACGCAGTATCCATGAGGGGATGTTATTGCCGAGAAAATTGACCCGAGAAACCCAGGGCATTCATTTAATTTACTTTAAAAACACCTCATTGCAGGAATTAGAAAATTTATCTAAACGCCTTCATTTACCTGAAACGTTGCCTCGGTTGGGGTAGTGTGATACACCTTCTCCTTCCCTTCTTCCGCAAGTTGGTTACGAATTGTAAAAAATGGATAGAAATAGCGTCCAATGGTAAGCAATTGTGTCTTGTATGAGAATTACTATATAATTGAAGCCGTATTTTATCTTTAATAATAAAGATTATGGATTTCTCTTAGTCTTTTTTTAAATTTACATGGTTTTAACTAGATAATACTTCCTTTTTAAAGCCCTATGGGGAGCTGAAGCCCTAAAGTAATCAACCTATTGATAGCTTTTACATTCGGCTGAGAACGTTACTATTAACAGTTAAGTTTTACACTTAACTTGATGGCGTGACGGACCCTTAAACCTGATCTGGGTAATGCCAGCGGAGGAAACACCTTAGTACGATGATGCAATCAATCCCCCCCCCCATCCAGCAACCAACCATCCACGCATTACAGCCCTTACCGCTTGCTTCAAGGGCTACGTTTCGTTCGGGTAAAAGCGAACGACCCGAAGAGACTCGGTTACAAGCAGCACTAAAAGACTCTGCTGAAAATCCTAAAAAAATTCTTGCTTGTCTTCAGGAATGGTTGGCAGTGAACCAAGCCAATCATTCTGTTACGGAGGGTAATTTCTTAGCGTTGTTAAAAGACGTACAAAATCAAAATAACGCTTCAGTCCATGCTATATTGGCAACAATTGAAAAAAATATAGGTAGCCCATTAGAGGATAATCCTTACGGTAAAACCCTTAGAAAGCAAATTGAAGATTGTTTAACAGGCGGCAAAATGGAAGCCAACAAATGGTTGAAGGCGTTTGTCATTCTGCAATACTTGCCTTCTACAATTGTTACTATTATAACAACGGTTTGGATCAACAAAGAACTAGAAA
>JAPLIO010000095.1 GCA_026389055.1 Candidatus Melainabacteria bacterium
GGGGATGTTCTTTTTGCCCCTTCGGTGGACGGAACGCATCGGCAGCTGCAGGGCAAATGCGATGGTCGTTCCTACTGGTTGGTTTGAACGCTTACGCTATTTAAATTGTCAATTGGTATGAGATGTAGAGACAATCACACTACGACTAACCAATGATGACCGCAATAAATAACGTTATAACGCACCCTTCGTATTATTATTACGAAACGTCATCAACAAAAGCCTAAGCCAACACCCTGTTCAACTTCACCATAAATGTACTACCCACACCAGGGGTGGATTCTACCCAAATATCGCCTTGATGTGCCTGCACCGTATGCTTTACAATTGAAAGACCTAAACCCGTACCCCCCAAATGCTTAGACCGTGTCTTATCCACCCGAAAAAAGCGTTCAAACAACCGAGGCACAAATTTCGCTTCAATCCCAATACCCTCATCCGCAATGGCAACCACCACAGTCGTATCAGACGGTTGAAACGAAAGGGTAATGGTCGTATCTGCAGGCGAATATTTAATAGCGTTATCCACCAAATTCAAAAACACCTGTTCCAACGAAGACACATGCCCCATCACCTTAGGCAGTTTTCTAGGTGGAGCAACCGTTTTAACCATGATATTCTTCAAGCTAGCTTTGGCTTGAGCCAATCCCTGCACCCGCAACAACAACGGTTCTAAGGAAATGACCTCTAACGGCAAAATAAAATTATCCGCTTCAAATTTGGATAAATCCAACAAATCTTCCACCAATCTGGTTAGCCTATTGGCATGCTGTTCAATAGTGGTAATAAAATCCACCGCCAAATCATAATCCTTCAACGCCCCAGAAAGCAACGTTTCCGTATAGCCTTTCAACACCGAAAGCGGGGTACGCAATTCATGGCTAACATTAGCCACAAAATCTCGACGCATTTTCTCCGTAAGGATAATTTTCGTTCTATCTTCCAGCACCATCAGCAAAACAGGCGGTGTGGCTTCTTGCGGTTGAAAGCAAAGCAACAACACATCAAAATAACTTCGAGGCTTATCCGTTGGGGCTAAATTGATAATTAACCGTTGATTGGTTTGCGTAGCCAAACAAGTGTGGGCTAAAGCCGTTAAATCCGCCGTGCAATCTTTCACTTCAATATCATTAAATAACTGGGAAAGCGGCAACCCAATGACGGTTTCCATTTTTCCAATGCTCAACTGATCTATTAAATGGGCATTCACCCAGCGAACCGTTAAGTTAGCGTCTGTAACCAAAACCCCATGCCCTAGGGCTTCAATGGCTTGCAACCAAGGGCTTTCAATAGAAGGCAAGGTAAAATTAGCTTGGTTGAGCAGTGGTTTGGTCATTGGTTAAAGCCCCCCCGTGTAAAGCCGATACCCAATGCCACGAACCGTTTCTAGCTGTTCTCTCGCTTCGCCCAATTTGGAACGTAACCGCTTAACGTGGGCATCCACCGTTCTATCTAAAATTTCATCGCCCCCATTTTCCCACACCTGCTTCAGCAATTGTTCGCGGGTACGAACGGCATTCAAATGTTGAGCCAGCACCCACAAAATTTTAAATTCAATGGGGGTTAGCTTTAATTCTTCCGCTCCAACCCAAGCCCGGTGTGATTTGGCATCTATACGAATAGCCCCAATCTCCAACGAGCTGGTTTTACTTTCCGCCAGACCACTTTCAGCTTTGTTTCTATCCAACAAGGCTTTAACCCGTAGCACTAATTCTCTGGGGGAAAAGGGTTTCACCACATAATCATCCGTACCAGATTCAAAGCCTTCAATGCGGTCTGCTTCGGCGGAACGAGCCGTTAGCATTAAAATACGAACGGGGTTTTTCTGTCTATCTGGGTTTAAAATGCTTTTAATTTCTTGGCACAACCGAAACCCCGAAGCATCTGGCAACATTAAATCTAGCACAATCACATCGGGCTGTTTTGTCCACGCTAAATCTAAGGCTTCTGCCCCATTAAAGGCA
>JAPLIO010000114.1 GCA_026389055.1 Candidatus Melainabacteria bacterium
GACGGGGGGATGTTCTTTTTGCCCCTTCGGTGGACGGAACGCATCGGCAGCTGCAGGGCAAATGCGATGGTCGTTCCTACTGGTTGGTTTGAACGCTTACGCTATTTAAATTGTCAATTGGTATTAGTAGCAAACTTGCTCCGTTTCTTGTATACTAAACAGTATGATGATGTTTCGATTCCTCAAAAATAAAATAAACCCCGCCAGCCGAGCGTTACAAGTTTCCAAAACGTTCGCCGTTCCACTGGCAGATTTTGCCGCCACTGGTGAACGAGACGCCGTACTGGCTTCTTCAGGCATGGGAAAATCATACCTAACAGGCGTCATCCTAGAAGAAACCTTAGAAAATGGCATTCTCGTTTGCATTATAGACCCCGAAGGCGAACACTTCACCCTAGCAGAACGCTACCCCATGCTAATCATCGGCGGAGAACACGCCCATGTGCCATTCGACCCCGATGGCGTCGATTTTTATGTAGAAGCCATGCTAAGCACAGGGCTTTCCACCATTTTTGATTTATCTGAATTTATAGACCAAGAACAGCAGGAATACTACGCCCTTATTGGCGATAGCCTATTTCGGTTAGAACAAAAATATCGCCGAAAAGTTCGCCTTGTGGTGGAAGAAGCCCAAATTTACGCCCCCCAAGCAGGCTTAACCCCAGGTTTGAAGAAAAAACTCAAAGGCGTTGACCCCATCACGGTTAGCCAACGCATCGCCAAACGAGGCAGAAAACGAGCGTTAGATAGCCTTTGGGCAACGCAACGCCCCGCTTCGTTAAGTAAAGATATTTTAAGCCAGTGTAATCGGTTTTGGTTTGGGGGTATTACTTCTGAACTAGATTATAAGGCGATAAAATCGTTCGTAACAGAAGCAGGCATTACGTTTAGCGATATTAAAGCCCTTCAACCGGGGGAATTTTATTTCTACGCCAAGGGCAAGACTGAAAAAATCAAGGTTCGTAAGCGTCTCTGCAGGCACGCAGGGGCAACTCCCGAAGCCAACAACACCTTCCAAGCGGCGACTGATAAAGCATTAGATGCCGTATTGGGCAAACTTTCCAAACAAATTGAACAACGGGCGGCGGAAATTCGGGAAGAGCAAAGCGAAATGAGCCGACTAAAGGAAATTATCCGCAAGCTGGAAAAAAAGACTGAAGCGTTGCAGGAAGAACTGGAACGAGAACGGATGGCGACCAAAGTTATTCAGCGGATTAGTGGGGCGAATGACCCCTTAAACATGCCTGCCAGAAGCCCTTATGATGAGGGGATTGTAGGGTTAAAAGCCATTGAAATACCGTTTGATGACGATGCCACCTTACCTTTAGGTGAAAAACCTAAGCGAAAACGTAGCACCACCCCCAAGCCTGTAAAAGATTCGGGGCATACGGCCAAAGCCGCTTCAGGAGTCAAGGTTTTGCAAGCGTTACCCGCTTACCCCACACCCGAAAAATTAGATATTTAAAGGATACCCCCTTCGATGAATACTCCTCAGCCCCTCTCTATTACTGAAATTCAAGAAGCTATTGTGGCAGAATTGGCAACGATTACCGATTGGGATTTACGCTATCAACGCATTATTCAATTTGGGCGGGAATTGCCAGCTATTGACCCCCAGTATCAAACGGAAAAGAACAGAGTGCAGGGGTGCCAATCTCAAGTGTGGATGCACGCCGAACTAACGCCTGAAGGAACGCTTCAATTGTATGCTGATAGTGATGCGTTGATTGTTAGAGGCTTGGTAGCGTTGTTGTTGAAGGTTTATCAGCACCAATTGCCTTCGGCTATTTTAACTGAACCACTAACGTTTTTTGATCGGTTAGAGATGGGGGCTCATCTGTCGATGACTCGGAAAAATGGGTTGGCAGCGATGGTTAAGCAAATTCAGCAGTATGCCTTTGTCTTCAAAATGATGCAGGGATAGCCCTATCAATGAGTATCAAGTAAGACAATGGCGAAAAACTTTGCCTAAAAAGCGTGTTTCTACTATAATAAGGGGTACTATCAGCAAGGCTATTGTAGCTCCGCTTCAATTTAACCGTTCCAACCCTATCAATTAAACCTAGAAGGATGTCAACATACCATGACCAAACTTGCCTTACTCCAACAAGCTATCGCTAACAGAACCCTCGTTAAAGCCATTGCGGGTATCAATAATGTAGATTTAGCTTCGGTTGAAGCCGTTGTAACGGCCGCCAATCAAGCAGGTGTTCAAGCGATTGATGTTGCCGCTACCCCTGAAGTCGTTGCTCATGCTCGGGCGTTGACGGACGCTATTTTATTTGCGTCTTCTGTTTCACCTAACGCTTTATTAACCGCCGTTGAAGCAGGTGCTGATGTGGCTGAACTTGGCAATTTTGATGGTCTTTACGCCCAAGGTCAATTTTTTGGTGCAGAAGCAGTATTAAAATTAGCTCAAGAAACCATGGCGTTAATTGGCGATAAAGCCCCTGTTTGCGTAACCATCCCAGGGCATTTATCCGTAACCGTTCAATTGGAATTATTAGCCAAATTGAAAACGATGGGTTGCTTTATGGTGCAAACCGAAGGAGCGATTCGCTTATTGGGTTCAACCCCTGAAGTTAAGTTGCTTGCCAACACGGAAAAAGCTTTACTTGCCATTGAAAATGCCAAAGTGTTAGCGAAAGCCAATATTCTTCCTGTTATGGCGGCTAGTGGGTTAAACGCTTCTAATGTAAGTTTAGCCATTGCGTCGGGTGCGGTAGCCGTTGGTATTGGGGCTGCTGTCAATCAATTATCTACTGTTAATGCAATGGCTGAAGAATTGAAAGCCATTCAACAAGCCGTTACATTCACCGCTGGCAAAGCCACTTTAGCGGTTGCTGTTTAAGTTTTTATCTTCTTAGAAGCCGTTACTTGGGGATGCTTTTCGGCATCCCCAAGGCTTATTATTAACAAACCACCCTGTTTTTTTCTGAAAGATTTTGAATGCCCTTTGAGTTTGACCCTGTTGTAGAAGCCACCCATTCCCCCTATGGGAAATTAACGCTACGCCGTTGGCTACTACAAGCCTTGGATTATCTGTCTAACTTTGAACCACCTTCCAGAACAGAGCGGGAAACCGTGGTAGCCCAGCTAAAGACTGTTGCCACTGAAATGGTTTGGTGTGGATTGCTAATGAAAGAGCTAGAACGGCTATCTGGCAACGCCAGAAAATTAGAAGCCTTAGCGGAATTACTGATGGAAATGGGCAGTTTAGAGCTACTAAAAGACCCACTTTGGCTACTCATTACCTCTACTTCAGCCAAAGATGATCAACGGGAAGTGGCTCATGTGGTGTTGCGTCATTTAGGGGAAACGGGTATTTCTGAGGTGTTTGTGGATTATTTAGATAACCCCGAAGCCCTTGCCACCAAAGAAACGGAACGCTTGCTTTCCTTAGCGGTGCATCAACCAGAAGCGACGCTGGAATTTGTTGATTTTATTTCTACCTTGCCCCCTGAAGATCAGTTGGAACTGCTTTCCAACATGCAGCGAGATTTCCCCGCTGAGGCCATTGTGCCTGTACTACTTCCCTTTTTAGATTCGTTACCCGACGATGATGCCGTGGTGATACAAGCCCTTTCTATGCTGATTGCTGCCAAAACACCCCAAGTTGCTTACTGGCTGCATGAAACGCATCAATACGGTGCCGCTTTTAAGGTACCTCAATTTGAAAAATTGATTCATCGGGGCTTAAAAGAATGCCA
>JAPLIO010000054.1 GCA_026389055.1 Candidatus Melainabacteria bacterium
AACAATATAATTTTCAAAATCTATAAAACGGGTAAGACGAACGTATTTATCAATAAAAAAGAGACACCAAAAATTTTCTCCTGATCTGGTTTTTACACCTATTGGGTTTGGTTTTTCAGGGGTAGGTGCAGGTTGTTGGGTTGGGTTAGCTATTACCTTAAACCCAGTAGAAAAACTGGTTTTCGGTATGACAGAAAATGTTAACATCCTGATTTTTTCCTTATTGAGAGAGAGAGCGTGAGAGAATTTATAAAACTAATAGTAAACTAGCTTTCACTAGTAAAACATAGAAAAATTATCACTGCAATACCCATTTTAAAAATAAAATAACGTTTTTGGGTTTCCATCAATTAACAAATTCAACCGCATCATGTTAAGCGGATGCGAAACATCTCCTGTCTTTGCCGTCTCGGGAGATCCTTCGTTTCACTCAGGATGACAAGACACGGTATTCAAACAATGAATGAGTCTAAGAATCTTGATAAGCGTAAACCTGCTTTTTACGCTTCTTAACAGGCTTAGGAATCCCCATGGTCGGTAAAATAAGCCGTTCAGGTCTCGGTTTTTCACCCGCCCCATGCGTAGAACCACTACCCCCGAATTGCCCCGCCTCTTCCCAACCAGACCCATCGCCCACCTTGGAAGCATAAAGCTTCACCGTACCCAACTGTTGTTGAAGCTCCAAAGATAACCCTTCGGTGGTTTTCGCTTGATGAAACGCCCGAAGCACCAACTGCCCATCTGCCGTTAACTTCAGCCCCCCTTCAACGCCTAACATCGGCACCAACAACCCCAACGCCACCAATTGTTCCAACGCCAAATGCAACACCTTCCGAGAAGACCCCTCCTTTAGCAAGCCAAAAATAGGCAACGCCTGCCAAGCATCCACTTGCGGTTGGGGCAACAACGCCCCATCGCCTAAAAGTAAGGCAACCACGGTATTTCTCGTAGCCAAATCGCCCGTTCGCCAAACCGCCGAAAGCAATTGCTGAGCCAACAACACGCTATTGCCTTCCGCCACAGGGTACCGATGGCACGCATCGCACCCATGGCAATTAGAGGTAGGTAACGGCATACCAAAATGTTGAGCCAACGCCGTATGTCTGCAATCCGCCCCTTCCACAAACAACTGCATTTGCCACAATTTTTCCAAAGAACGCTGAAGGGTTTCGCCCTTCTCATCCTTTTTCAGCATGCCTTCCCAAGTCGTAAAATCTCGAGAAGCAAAATAAAGCAGGCAATCGCTGGGATTGCCGTCTCTGCCTGCCCGCCCCACTTCTTGCAAATAATGTTCAATAGACCGTGGGGCGTGCGTGTGCATGACAAACCGAATATCACCCCTATCAATGCCCATACCAAACGCCACGGTTGCCACCATCACATCAATCGCCCCACTCATAAACGCCTGCTGATTCTTCTGTCGAATACCTGTAGCCATGCCCGCATGGTAGCCCCTAGCTTTGATGCCGTTAGCTTGCAACAATTTTGCCCATTCTTCCACCTGCATACGGCTAAAGCAGTAAATAATGCCTGCTTGCCCTTTGCGATGATGCAGTTCCGTTACCAGCAATTCTTGAAAATCGGTTTTCTTAGATGGACGTTGCACCGCCCCAATATAAAGGTTTGCCCGATAAAGCGAACTTTTCAGCACAGTGGGGTTGACCAACTTCAACATCGTGCCAATTTCATCTGCCACCACTTTAGGGGCGGTTGCCGTAAACGCATGAACGCCCACCTCAGGAAACCACGTTTTCAACTGCCCCAAAAGTTGATAATCTGGGCGAAATTGATGCCCCCACTGGGAAAGGCAATGGGCTTCATCCACCGCAAAATAAGCAATCCGCCCCGAACGCTGGAGGCTTTCCACAAACGCCATAGAAGTAAAGCGTTCAGGCGAAACATAAAGTAACTGCACCTGCCCTGCTTGAAAGGCTTCAAAAATAGCCTTCCGTACTTCCAACGGTTGAGAGCTATTAAGCGCCACCGCATGGATGCCCTTTTGCTTCGCCTGTTGCACTTGGTCTTCCATTAGGGCTATCAGCGGAGACACAACCACGGCGGTTTGATTAGGTATCATCAAAATAGGCAATTGGTAACACAACGATTTTCCGCCCCCCGTGGGCAACAACGTTAAACTATCCTGCTGGTTTAAAATGCAGTGAATGGTTTCCTGTTGCAAGGGGCGAAACCGAGTGTAGTTCCAATGTGTTTGAAGGATTTCCAAGGGGTTTTGCACGAAAAGGTATCCAAAATCTGACAAAATAAGGTGTCGGGAAGCTAAAATCAACAGTACGCTTCGTAACAATAATACGGAACACTTGATTGCATTGGGCTAGGGCTTCATGGGGGGCGTTGTTTGAACACCCCCCACACCCCCCGCAAAATTAAGGGCGGCTCTCCGCCCCCTTAATAATCGCAGGGTAACAACTGGTTGGTTGGTTATAGCTACGTTGAAAATAGGCTTGACCCGAAACCAGAGGGTTTCGTCATTGGTCTGCTTCGCTACGCTCGCACCAGCCTATCTCCAACTACTTGTGGTTTGAAGCTAGCAATAATGACCCTTTCCGTAACATTGATGATGAATCGTAAAAACAAATACACCTTTATTATACCTTAAACAGAGTTAGAGCGTTTGCCCATGTCTTCCTTGGAAACCACCCTTACTATTGAGACAAACTCAGTAAAAAAGCCCTCGTTATGGGCAAAAATTCAACGATTTTTTGAAAAAATAGCCAGCTATAACGAAACCATCAGTAGCTACGAAACGGCTAGCAGTAGTAGCATTACAGACCCCGCCACCGCCCACATGCACTGGGGTATTTCCTTAGCTGAAAAAGGGGAGTTACAAGCAGCCATCGAAAAATTTCAGCAAGCCGCCACCATCAATCCAGCTCAGGCAGAAATTTTCTGCAATTGGGGGGTAGCCCTAGCCAAACAAAAACAATTGCCCGAAGCCGCAGAGCAACTGCAAAAAGCCGTCTACTTAGAACCCGAAAGAGCCGCTTATCATGTACTGTTAGGGGCAACCTTAGTAGAACAAGGCTTGCTAGAAGCAGGGGCTATTCACTACCGTGAAGCCATTATACTCAAACCCAACCACACCGAACCATGGCTCAATTGGGCAATCGCCTTAGCTCGGTCAAACTATTTTGAACCAGCGATTGAAAAACTAGACATGGTGCTACAAAAACAGGCCACCCATAGCCAAGCCTTCTACCTTTGGGGGGCTATTTTAGCCGAACAACACGAATATGAAGCCGCCAAAGCCAAGTTTTTAGATTGCCTGAAGTTTCAAGCCAATCACGCTGAAGCCACCTATCTGCTAGCACTGTGCTATAACAGGCTAGGCGAATTTGAAGCGGGGCTGGATTACGCCACCAAGGCACTTGCCCTCAACGCCGAAAAAGCCGAATGCTACCTAACCAAAGGCGATTGCTTAGCCAATTTAACCCGCTTTGATGAAGCGGTTGAATACTACGATTTAGCTTTGGCTCTTAACCCCAAACTGCCCGATGTGTATTTAAGCCTAGGGCAAGTGTACTGCCAACAAGGCAACAGAAACGACGCTTACACCTATTTTCAACAAGCCGAAACATTAAGCCCTCAACTGCCAGCATTGCATAGGGTTTGGGGGTTAAGTTTGTTAGAATGCCAACGCAACCAAGAAGCCCTAGACCGATTGATTTTAGCCTGCAACGGCAAAACGTTCGATGGGTTTGCAGCGACTTCGCTGGGCATTACCATTGCTCAATTGCGGTTGGGTAAGTTAGATGAAGCCAACAACACCGCCGTAGAAGCCCTTTCGCACTTTCCTGCCCATGTAGGGCTATGGCACGCCAAAGGGTGTTTAGCCGTGAAGCAAAGCGGGCTAAACGAAGCCCAACATTGGTTTAAAGAAGCCCTCAAATTACAACCAGATTTCATCCAATCTCAACTAAACCTAGCCATTTGCCAACTGCAAGAAGGCGAATACACCGAGGTAGTGCGTAAGCTACGGGCGTTATACCGTGTTAAGCAAGAAAGTTCTCCGTTAGTGGTTACCTATTATGGCTTGGCACTCATGGCATCAGGCGATTTAACCGAGGCGGAAGTGAAGTTTAAACAAGCCTTAGCCCTAGATGCTGGGTATACCAAGGCGATGGCTGGATTGATTATGCTTTACGTGCAAAAAGATATTGAAGCCGAACCCTTACAACAGTTTATGGTGCAAATTGAAGATGAAGCATTGGCGTTTCCGCCAGCCTGTTGGCTTTGGGCAAAGAGTTTGGCAAATTTGCAAATTGCCAAAAAGCTAGAAGCTGAAACGTTTCAACAAGCAGGCAACAGTTTATGGGAGCAGTTGCAACAAACCGAACCTTGGTTGAAGCAGACGCCTTTTGCAGCGTGTGAGACCATTACACCGTGGCGGTTATGGTTGCTAGAGCCGTAACCTTTGACTTTCGTCATGTTGAGCGAATGTGAAACATCTCTCCTGTGTTTGGCTAATAGCCATTAAAAGTTTAAATAGCGTATTCTCTCATCGATTGTTGTTTTATACCAATTGACCGATTAAATAGCGTAAGCGTTCAAAC
>JAPLIO010000081.1 GCA_026389055.1 Candidatus Melainabacteria bacterium
CATGCTTACGCTATTTTAATGGTTAATGGGTATAAATTATTCAAAATCAGTCATCGGCTTTTTTTGTAGGGGTGGATTGCATCCACCCGCTTCTGTTAATCTTAAAACAGGCGGATACAATCCGCCCCTACAGGTTCAAGAATTATTTAAACTACTATATTTCAAACAATTGCCAACAAACTTTCAAGCGGAGAAGCCACCCCCAAATGAAACCGCAACGCAGGTGCTAGCGTTGGAAACGCAAACGTAAACCCAGAATCTAACAGTGCCGTAGGGTGGGCAACAGGTAGGGCGTTACTAAGCAAAACGGCATCGGTAAATTCCGTACCTGCCAATAAACGTAACATCCAAGCAGGTGCGTGAATACCCCAATCTGGGCGAAACAGCACTTCTAGCATAGCTTGGGTGAACTTTTCGTTGGTGCAAGGTTCGGGGGCAACCACGGTAATACCGCCACTGAACGAAGGAGTATAAAGGCAATGGGCGATAATGCCTATCACATCTTCCAAGCTAACCCAATGGAGCGGCTGTTTGCCTGAGCCTAATTGAACGCCTCCGCCAAGCAGAAAAGGGAGAATTAGCTTGGCTAGCATGCCCCCTTGTAAGCCTAATACCACGCCAATGCGAAGTTGAACGCATCGGATACCCGCACGACTGGCGGGTTCTGTTGCTTGTTCCCAAGCCTCTGCTAGTTGTTTTAAAAACGAGGCTTCTGCGTTATCCGTTTCATCTTCTAACGCACTTAAGCCCGAAGCAGTGATAAACACCTTGGGCGGATGGGTCAGCTGAGCCAAGGTTTCCGACAATAGCTGGGTAGATTGCACTCTGCTAGCCCATAACGTGTTTTTCACTTCGAGGTTCCAACGTTTTTCAGCAATGTTTGTTCCGCCTAAATGAATACAAGCATCGAACCCTTCAAGGGCTTCTAACGGAGGCATTTCGTTTTTTTGGGGATGCCAATATAACGCCGAAGTACCCACCCATTGAGGCGATGAACAATCCAGTTCGGCTTTGTTTCGCACTAACCGAACCACCGTATGCCCACCAGAAACCAAAAAGGCAATCAGTGCCTTGCCTATCATGCCAGAACCACCCGCAATTAAAATACGCTGATGATGAAACCCATGGCTAGCAGCTAGCGTATGTCGTTCTAAATCCAGCTGGGTTATTTCGTGCCTATATCGAAACATCCTACGAAGTTTCAGCCGAATAACGGTAAGCCCACCCAACCAATCTGAAAGGGGAGCTAAGGGTAGTTGAAACCGCATAGCATCTTGCAAAAGGCTACTTTCACCCGAAGCATCTGCAGGGTTGGGCAGTAAAGAATGGGTGTGTTCCCAAGTGGCGAAAGGGCCCGTTTCTTGGGTATCTGTAAACTGAACGCCTGCAATATAATTGTGGTGTCTAGCAACCCAAGTTTTCCACAAGGGTAAAAACCGATGAAAACGCCCCGTTAGTGCCACTTTAATGACGGCGGTTTCATCCTCTTTTAAGCGGGCTGGCAGTTTTAGCAACTGAACACTTTCCCACGGGGCGTTCAGCCTGCCAAAGGTTTGCGGTCGTTCATGCCAAGCAAACGCCACTTCAGGGGGAACTGGCAAAGTGCTTTCCACGCAAATTTCGTGGATGGTTTTTGAAAAAGCTGGGAGCATGGCAGGGGGTATGCAATCTAAAAGATAAAAAATTCGGTGATTTTATTCGCTAATAGCGATGAAAACAAGGCGTTATGTTAAGAATAGAGGCAATTTTTAAGCTGATGACATCTTTATTATATTAACAATCTATTTCACGCAACAAGAGCATTCACATACCACCCCATAACCCAGAGCGTTTCCCCTGCCAATGTTAATATTAGTTGTTACTGCATTACTAAGCCTACCCGAAAGTACAGGGGTTTCCCAGTGGCTTTTTTCGGCGTTGCAGTTGCCATCAGCAGGAACAGAAATGATTAATCAGCAAAACATTAAGTTGGCATTACAAGTGCTAGGCTTGTTAGCTAGTTTGCCTGAAGGTATCAAGCAAAGCGTTACGCAATCAATGGGTATGCAGGCGTTGCAGTATAGTTGGTGGTGGAACAAAACAGGCAAAGCCCATTGGGAAGCACTACGCCCCAAGCTGATTAAGTTGAAGACTTGGTTACAAGGGCTGCCAAAAACACAAGTAACCATTGCATGGCAAGTGCCAAAAAAATTACAATCTAAACCTTTGTAGCGGTGGATTGGGCTACTTTTGCTGCAAAATCATCTGGGGTAAAGGGTTTAACTAAGTAGTTGTTAGCACCCGCTTGAATAGCCGTTACAACGTTGGTTTTTTCACCTTCAGTGGTAACCATCATAATAGGGGTTTTAATACCAGCCGTCCGTAATTGACGAACCACATCAATACCCAACATACCCGGCATATTCCAATCCATCAAAATTAAATCAAAGCTTTCTTGCGAGGCCACTTCCAGCCCTACTAGCCCATCGGGGGCTTCTTGAATATTGGCTTGTTCCACGCCAATTTTCAACAATTCACGAATAATTACTTTTCGCATAACGGCGGAATCATCTACAATTAAAACTTTCATCATCAGAAAAAAATCCTTGTTTTAGTTACTTCAATAGGGTATAGATTAGCTTAGAAGTGGCGGAAGGTTACCTGTAAGATAAACGAATGCCCTTCGGCTTCAAACACCAAGAACAAAAACGGACAGTTTTTGGGGCGGCCGCCAATTTCATGCCCAGGCCCTTTGATAATAGAAGGTAATGAAAGCCGATAAAGCGAGCCGCTATCTTCACTGAGAGAAGTTTTTGCTCTGCCTGAAACCATGTTGACGAGTTCGCCAATGCCATCGCACATATCTTCTGAAGTAATTTCTTCAGGTGCCATACCCAATAAACGCCCTACTAATAAGCCCGCCATGGGTTCAGTAAAGGAAAGCGTTAGCATGCCTTCGCCTTGTTCGCCTGAAATGCCAATAACGCTGGAAATATCGCCAATGGGTTTATAATCTAATGTCGGGATGACTTCTTTTAAGGTTACTTGCGTACCGGCCATGGTGCCACAAACTTCCATAACCGCTTGCATAACCGTATTAACTAGCTTCGCATCTATCATATTGGTGCCTTGACCAGTGGCATTCATCATCATCATCATCATTTCGAGTGGCTTCCTTTCAACGGAACGATTATACGGACTTTAAAAAAACGGATTATACTAAATTGAGTCTATCTTGAAGGCATTCAACCATTTTGGTCATTAAATCTTCTTCGGCAAAGGGCTTGGCTAGGTAATTTGCAGCACCTGCCCGAATGGCTTCAACCATTTTGCCTCGTTCACCTTCGGTGGTAACCATCATAACGGGAATAGTATTGGTTAATTCACTGGCTTTGAGGCGTTTCAACGCCGTTAAGCCATCCATATTAGGCATGTTCCAATCCATTAAAATCAAACAAACTTCTTCAATGTGGGCTTCAACTTGAGCTAAACATTCAGCACCATCGCCCGCTTCAAGCACTTGAAAACCGAGGGCTTCAATGGCACCACTCATAATTTTTCGCATAATGCGACTATCGTCTACAGTTAAAATGTAAGTCATCATGTAGTTTAACATTAGCTCCTGTAAGAAAGGTAAAAATAAAAAGAGGGTTAACGGGGCGATTATTTTTTTAATCGGTAAAATGAGGTTTTATCGTGCATTTCCAGTTTAAAGGGGGTTTCAATACCCACTAACGATTCCGTACTACCGATAATGAGGTAGCCGTTGGGTTTTAGTTGTTTGGCTAATTTGGCATACAACTGAATTTTAAATTCTTTACTAAAGTAGATAGCTACATTCCGCATAAAAATGACATCAAACAACCCTAATGGCGATAAATCTGCCTGTAGGTTCGCCTGTTCAAATTCGGTTAGTTTTTTAACTTCATCCTTCACCGCCCAAGCTCTACCTTGTTGTGTGAAGAATTTATTTTTGCGAATGTCGCTAATACCTCTGCCCATGGCAACCATATCGTAGCGTCCCATTTTGGAAAGCAAAATGGAACTAGGGGCAATATCGGTTCCCTTAATTTTTAGGCGTTGCCCATTGGTTAAATCATTATAAATAGCCGTAGTACTGGCTAATTCATGCACGCACATGCTAATACTGTAAGGTTCTTGCCCTGTAGAACACGCCGCAGACCATATACGGATGGTATCCGTAGCCGCTCTATTCTTTAGAAGTTCAGGTAGAATATGCGTTTTAAAGGTTTCGTAGGGGTGTTCGTCTCTAAACCACATGGTTTCTTTGGTGGTCATTAAATCGACCAATTTAGGCCGAAGTTCATTTTGCTTGGCACCTCTGCATAATTGAATAAGCTGGGTGTAGCTACTGCAATTATATTCAATTAGCAGTTTAAGCAGTCGTGTTTCAAGCAAGTATTGTTTATCTGCTTCTAAATGAATGCCACAAACATCTTCAACCAGCTTGCGAAGTTCGGTTAGTTCATTGGTGCTCATAACAGGAACGGCTTGGTTACTGTTGCTGTTAGAGGCGGTGTAAGAACTACTACTACTATGGCTTGAAGCAGAGTGTTGAGAAAACTGAAAACTAGGCGTTCCGCCACTATTAGCCGTAGGTGATGGCACTGTATTGGTAGAAGGCTTTGCCGTTGAAGGGAAGGCACTGACAGGCATAACAAAGGCGGGTGTACCGCTAGTAGTACTAGTAACAGAAGTGGATTGAGTGTTACTACTGGCTGGTTGTTGTGATGTGCTAGATTGATAAGGTTTATAATCCATTTTAGTAAACAAGTGCCTCCCAAAGGGTTTGGTTTTTAAAAATTGATAAGGGTTGGCTCATTAGAGGGCGGGTTTGCCTAATAATTCGCATACACGGGTAGCAAGCAAATTGAGCGGAACGGATTCGTCGTTTAGGTTTTCGTCGTCTACAGCTTTAGGCATGCCGTAAACCACGCAACTTTCTTCACTTTGCGTAATGCAATAAGTACCGACGGTTTGTTTTAGGTATCGGATGCCTTCGCACCCATCTTTACCCATGCCTGTCATAATGATACTAAGCGTATTATTTTTAAAAACACTAGGGGCAGATTTAAACAACACATCTACGGCTGGACGGCAAGAATTAACAGGTGGTTTTTGATTGATATTGACGATTGCTTCGCCTTTGCTACCAGCATCTATTTCCATATGGAAACCACCGGGGGCAATGTATACCACATTGGGTTTTAAGGTTTCGCCGTGTTGGGCTTCTTTAATTGTTAAGCCTGTGCTGGCATTGAGAGAATCTGCCAACGATTGGGTAAACTTGGGTGGCATATGCTGAACGACTAGCACTGGAATACCGATATTACTGGGCAGTTTAGGAATAAACTGCATGAGTGCGGCAGGCCCCCCTGTAGAAATACCCACCAATAATACTTTTGGAGTAACTGCTAAGCGTTTAACTTTGTTATTATGGATAGCCTTGGCTACTTTTTCTTTGGGTTGTTCAACCAAGGATTGGTTATTAACACGAGAAGCCGAAGTGGCTGTGGCACGGGGTGTAATGGCATTATTGTTTGTTTTTGATGCTGAAGTAGGGGTAATTTGGGTAGCCCGTGAACGAGAATTACTAATTTTTTGGCTACCATTAGCGGTAGAAGCTATAGAAGCAGTGGGCAGGACACCTTTTACTTTAAAGGTGGCAGGCTTGTTTTGAGCAGGTTGGGTTAAGGGTAGTGCTTCATCTAAAACGGTGTTGACAGGGAAATCTGCTGAAACGTGGCTAACCCGAGAGGTTTTTGTTTTGCCTAAGGCTTGGTGTCTGGCCCGCATTTTATCTTGAGAGCGTTGCCAAGTAATAGACCGAGTGAGTACGAACAATTGTTTGCGTAGCTGTTCTTGGCTATCGCCCCCCGAAGACCCTTCGGGTTTACCAATAAAATCATAAGCCCCAAGGCTTAAAGCCTCAATGGTAATATCTACATTGGCTTTATTATGCCCGCTAACCATTACTACTAGTAATTTAGGGTATCGTTGCCGTATGACTCTCAGTGTTTCCAGCCCATTCATTACAGGCATTTCAACATCCAAAAACACCACATCTATTTCTGGTAAGGAAGCGAGTAATTCCAAGCATTCGGTGCCATTGGTGGCTCTGCCCACAACCGTTACTTGGGCTAAACTATTGAGTGCATCTGCCATAATGGTACGAAATAAATTCGTATCATCTACAACCAATGCGTTAAGCATTCTGGAAGATTTAACCGTACCCGAACCAATAGATTGGTTGGTAGAGGTATTTGTTGGGGAAGATGACATCATAGCTGAACGCTTTCTGGGTTAAAGAGTCTGTTTTAAAATAAAAGGTCCGTTATTTTCTCAGATAGAGGGGAGGAAGAATGGTTACTTCCCACCCCTCAGCAGTTAAGTTCAAAACAACTTACCGATTGGTTGCATTTTGAAGGGCTTGAAGCACATTGTTGTTATGTGTGGCTAAATTATCAATATGGCTTTTTAATTCTTCCACATTATTAGAAGCAGTACCCATGTTCTGAGCAATTTCGTTAGTTACCTGGGTTTGTTCTTGCACGGTACCAGCAATTTGGCTATTGATGCCAGATAAATCTTGCACAATTTCTGTAATTTGACGAATGGCTTTAACCGCTTGATTGGTGTTAGATTGAATTTCGTTAATGCGGTTTTGAATGCCCTCGGTTGCATCGGAAGATTGCCGAGCAAGTTCCTTCACTTCGCCCGCAACAACGGCAAACCCTTTACCCGCATCGCCCGCCCGAGCCGCTTCAATAGTGGCGTTTAAGGCTAATAGGTTGGTTTGGTTGGCAATGGATTTAATCAACTCCACAACGCTGTTAATTTCCCCTGCGGATTTACCTAATTGTTCCATAATGCGTTGGGTTTCAACCGCCATGTTTTGAGCCCGTTGGGAAACGCTGGAACCATGCTGGGATTGTTCAGAAACTTCTGCCATGCTGGAAGAAAGTTCTTCGCAAGCGGCGGCAACCATGTTGAAGCGTCCGCTCATGGTGTTAACGGAATCCGTTAAATTGTTGAAGTTTTGATCAATATAGTTGGCTTCTTCATAGGCTTGCGATAAGTTTTTGTTGTTGCCTGAAGCTTGTTGGCTGTTATTGTTTTCGCCATTAACCAAGGCTTCCAAAACCAAGCCTTGGCTGTAAGCTAAAACACCTTGGTAGCAGAACAAGATGGCCTCTAACTTATCCTGTTTTTTACCATACTGTTGAAAGGCTGCTTTGTTCAATGTGGCTTGAGCTTCTTGGTAAGCTTGTAACACTTGGGTTAAGTAAGTGTTGTTTTGCTTAAGGTAATAGGCAACACCACTAGCTTGGTTGGCTAAGGTGATAGAAAAATCGCCCGTTAGTAATTGGTTAAAGTGTTGGGTAACCGTTGCTACTACTTCAGCTTGGTTGGCTACGCCTAATTGACTAGCGAAATTTTTAGCCACTTGCCGATAAGTGCTTTCCAAACTGTTGCTGGCTTCGTTTAATAAGCTTTGAGGCTTTTGGTTTTGAGGGCAATTGCTTTGCAACCTGTTCCAAAAAGTAGCAGGGTTTTGGGCTGTGGTTGTTTCAGTATTAGCGTAAGTAGAGGCGTTCATCATGGTGGTTTTTATTCCTTTATAAAACAGGGGTTAACATTAAAATTGGGAAGAAGGACTATCTTTAGTGTTTTCGTCAAGGTAGCGGGGGAACTACAGGTTTTTAAATAGAAACTGGAGAATACCCTTTACCTAACGGATATTTTATAAGTTAAACGGCAACGGGTTCTTCTCTCATTGTTAGCACATGGTCAATATCAATAATGCTGGCAACGGCTTTAGGCAGTTTAATAACTTGCGATAGGTAGTACCCGTCAATATCGCTCGTGTTGGCAGGTGGGGCTTCTAGCTCTTCTTCATCAACAGTGATGATATCGCCAATCTTATCCACCATAAACCCAACGCGGTCGTCGCCACCATTATGGGCATCCGCATTGGTTTTTAGAATAATGTTGTGGGTATCTGGGGTTAAGCGTAAATGCCCTAGCCCTAGTAAATACCGCAAATCTAACAGAGTGAAGATTTGCCCCCGAAGGTTTATTAGCCCACGAATCGCTTCTTGTGCTAGTGGTACGGGGGTCGCATCTGTATGAGAATTGATTTCTCGTACATTAAGGATGTTGACACCAAACAGGTATTGGTCAATCCAGAAGGTAACAAATTGCTGTTGAGCCATTACGGATTATGCTCCTTTTCTTTCTACTTAAATGAAGGGTAATAAAAAAACAATAACTACGATGACTAGAACTTAGGCATGATGATTATGGGCAAGAATATAAGATTCCGTATCGGCATCTACCTCTTCTTCTAACCAAATGCCTGCACTTTCCAACAATACTTCCGTATTAAGGAACAAGGTGAGGTGATCCTGAATAATGGCAGACCCAATTACTTGGGAATCTGCCACCAAGTGGGAATCTAATACGACGTTGGTTTCAATCGTATCTAAAATGTTGGTTGCGTAAATACCAGCTTTACCACCCCCATGTTTCGGTACAATCATATAAGCAATTTCGGCATCGCTTGGGGAAGGACGAACAGAAAGATGATCTTCTAACCGAATCAGCGGTAAGCTTTCGCCACGGTAGTTAATAAATTCACGACTACCAACCACTTCAATCTTTTTGATTTCAATTTTTTCTAACCGCAATAAGGAAGACAGTGGTAAGGCAAAGCGTTCTTCAGGGTGGTTGCTAAACAGAATAACGGCTTGACGTTCACCATGATTGGTTTTGCTGGTAGAAAGACTCGCCATTTCTTGCCGTTTAGCTTCTACATCTTTGCGTCTAGCTTCTTCAGCTTCAATTTCACCAAAGTTTAACTTGCCTTGGGTAACAATACCCCCTACATCGCAAATCATGGCTACTTTACCATCACCCATAATAGTGGTACCGCTAAAGCATTTGCAGTTTTTAATGTAGCTAGAAAGCGGTTTAACAACAATTTCTTCCGTATCAAACACTTCGTCTACAATCAACCCATATTGGTTAGCCCCTACCCGAAGCACCAAAATGTTATAATCGCTAATGGGGGCAGTGCGTTTAATCTCAGGTATTTGTTCAATAGCTACAGGATCTTGAAACCGAGCGTCTTCAATTGAAGCTCGTCTATCGGTTTTTGCGTTGCCTGAACTAGGATCAATGTACAGTTTATCTAGCTGTAAAACATCTGCCAATTTAACTAAAGGCAATAATTTACCCCGTAACCGAAACACGGAAGCCCGCCCACAGCGTTCAATTTCTTGATGAATTTCATTGGCTTTAATCCGCACCAGTTCAAGCAAATTGACTTGTGGAATAGCAAACCGATGATGTTGCAACCCAACCACTAACGAAGGAATAATGGCTAAGGTTAGGGGTAGTTGCAAGGTAATAGTAGAACCCTGCCCTAAGGTCGATTCCAAGTGGATATGCCCGCCTAAGCGTTCAATGTTGGAACGAACCACGTCCATTCCCACGCCACGCCCAGAAACATCGGATAGTTTTTCAGCCGTAGAAAGCCCAGCGTGGAAAATAAGGTTCAGGCGTTCTTGATGGGTCATTGCATCAAATTCAGCTTGGGTAATAACCCCTGAACTAATAGCTTTTTTCCCAACTCTAGCGGTATCAATCCCGTTACCATTATCTTTAATAGAAAGATTGATTTGTCCGCCTTCGTGGTAAGCATGTAGCACAATGGTACCTTGTGGCACTTTGCCATTGGCTTGACGTACTTCGGGTGTTTCAATACCGTGGTCGCAACAGTTACGAATCATGTGGGTTAGCGGGTCTGAAAGGCTTTCTAAGATGGTTTTATCTAATTCAACATCTTGCCCAATCATTTCTAAGTTAATTTTTTTGCCCAACTGCCCTGCTAAATCCCGAACAACCCGAGGGAACTTCCGAAACACGGCTTCAATAGGTTGCATACGGGTTTGCATAATATGTTCTTGCAAGTAAGAAGTAACCGTATCAATACTTTGAACAATGCGGTTAAAGCCTTCTTTATCTTGTTCGGCATTTTCTTGGCTGGTGGCTCTTATCAGTTGGTTACGAGAAAGTACGAGTTCCCCAGCGAAATCCATCAATTTATTGAGCAAATCCACCCGTACCCGAATCGTTTCAACGGCAGCATCCGCTGAACCTGCTGCTTTAGCCCCTGCTATTGCAGGTGCTGGCGTAGCCTCTTTCTTTTCAGGGGTTGCAGGGGTGGTAACGGCGGCAGATGCAACAGCAGCTACTTCAATCTTCGCTTTGCCTGTGGTTACTTTTTCTACAACAGAAGCACTATTGGCTTGCACGTTAGAATCATACGGGGTGATGGTTTCAGCAGGTACATCAAACGCACCCGCTAATAAATCTTGTTCTAAAACAGTCCCAATTAAAGCGATAATTTCTTCAGGCGGTGCATCGGCTTCTTCTACCGTTACGTTACTGCCTAAAAACGAACCGCAGGATTTGAGTAAGTCTACGAATTGATTGAACGTTCTGTGGCTAGCGAACAAATGCTTTTCTGCACTAATGCTTAGCTTAAAAAACGATTGCCCTTGGTTTTTGTACTGCTGAAGAACGCCATCGGCTACGGTAAAGGGTAAGCCTTCTGCGTTATTGGTGGTGCTAGTAGCCGTCGTTTCTGGTGTAGCCGTGGCTTGGGTGGCAGTAGCTTTGCTTGCCTTACCTTTGCCAGCGAGCTTTCCTCTTTCGTATTTGGTACTTTCTTTCAAGTAATGGTCTAGTTCGGGAACTAAGGCATCGCAATCAACGGTTTCGCTGTTTTGAATGTCTTCAACCATATCACGCAGTAAATCTACCCCTACCAATAAGGGTTCAACAATATAACTTTCAGGGGTTAGCTGTTTATCACGTATCCGCATTAGCACGCTTTCCATAACGTGCGAAAGGTTTTTAAGGCGTTCAAACCCAAAAAAGCCCGCCGCCCCTTTAATACTGTGGATGGCACGGAAAATTTTATTCACAATTTCTTGGTCAACTGAAGGAGCTTGGGCTTCAAGTTCAAGCAAATCAGGTTCAATATCTGAAAGATGCTCTTGGCTTTCGGTAATAAATTCTTGAATAAGGCTTTCGTCGTCAAAACTGGCGTTCATCATCATGGTAGATTGGCTCTCCGTTAGAGTTGGTTTAAATACAACGTTAAAATAACCGCTTAAAACTGGCATTATATTTTCCAGTATAGCCATTTTATTTGGGCGTTTTTTCTTATAGGCTTCAACACCCACCGCTTGGTGGAGTGTTGCGTTTTTACGCTTCGTAAACCCTCACCCCCCATGAAGCCCTAGCCTAACGGTATCAATCGTTTCATATTAGGGTCAATCGGTCTTAAAACGTTCTCAAAACTAATGGTTTATGGTAAGTTAAAAGATGATTATTACTCGGTTTTCTCTGTATTTAAAAAAAGGACTTCTTTACTATGCCTAGCCCCACCACCCTACCCTTTACCAAAATGCACGGCTTGGGTAACGATTTCATCATGATAAAAGGCGAAAACCTACCTAGCCTTGACCTTCAATTTCTCAGTAAGCTAGCCAAAACCGTCTGCGACCGCAACTTCGGCGTTGGCGGAGACGGCATGATTGTAAACGCTCCCCCCACCGATGCCGCCCAGTTTGACGTACAATTTTTATACTTCAATAGCGATGGGTCTCAAGCAGAAATGTGTGGCAACGGCATTCGGTGTTTTGCCTTGTTTTTGCTAGATGAAGGTATTCTCAGCCAAACTAGCTTTACCGTTGAAACCGCAGCGGGTGCTATCAAGCCCCAAATCAACCCAGACCGCACGGTTCGGGTAGATATGGGAACGCCGATATTATCCGCTGACCAAGTGCCTTTTACCCCATTGGAAAGCCAAGCGGGTTATACTGCCAATGCCAAACCCGCCTTAATGAGCTATGAGAAAACAGGCGGTACGCTGGCGGTTTACCCTATTAGTATGGGGAATCCGCATTGTATTGTGTTTGATGATGTGGCAGGGTTTAAAGCCCTTGTCCCCAGCATCGATGGGCCTGCTTTAGAAACCCATCCGCAATTCCCCAAAAAAACCAACGTGGAATTTACCACTAAAATCAACGATAATACGTTTAAAGTCGTCGTTTGGGAGCGGGGCTGTGGCTTTACCTTGGCGTGTGGCACGGGGGCTTGTGCCACAGGTGTTGCCGCCATACTTTCAGGTAGAACCACTGCTTCCACCGTAGAAGTGCAGTTGCCGGGTGGTTCGTTGTGGATTGAATGGGCGGGCAACCCCACCGATTCCGTCTTTATGACAGGCCCCGCCACCGTAGCGTTTAAAGGTGAATTACCAACAGCTTGGGTGCATGAAGCGTTATAGCGATTAACTGTGGTTCTATCGATTGTCGTTCCTAGCTTTAGCTGGCGGGTGTTAAGGGGGTTCTTGTTCGTTGATTGCCCTGCAATCACTCTGCCTTCTGGCAGACCCC
>JAPLIO010000176.1 GCA_026389055.1 Candidatus Melainabacteria bacterium
TTTGGCTAGCTATTTCGCGGGGTTTGGGAATCAGGCAATATTGGGGTTTGTAGGGTTGCTAGTAGGGTGTGCCATGCCTGCGATGAAGTTTCTGAAAACCAACGCTCAGCCAGACGCTAAAAAAATTGAGCTAGCCGCTGGTGTTTGGACGGTTGGCATGTACCTAACGCTTGGGGCAGTACCCATGCTTGTAGCCTTGTTTAAAGGAGGTTTGTAAGCGTGATGTATTGTTATTCCCCTACTGAAAAACAAGCCTTACCACCAGAATCACTTGTGGGGGGTAAGGCGTATAATTTGGCGTTAATGCAGGCATCGCACTTTAATGTACCTAGCTGGTTTGTTATTACTGCTACGGCGTTTGAAGCAAGCGTAGGTAGTACATTAGCAGGCGTGCCAGCTGAAGAAATTCCCTCAGCGATTGACCAATTAACCGTGCCCGAAGACGTACTTCAAGCGATTACTGATACTGTAGAAGCTTTGGGTCTAAGAAATCACCTATTAGCCGTGCGGTCTTCTGCTATTGGGGAAGATGGGGCGGACCATTCCTTTGCAGGGCAGTTGGAATCGTTTTTGTATGTGCGGTATGAAGAGCTTGTTCCTACTATCAAAGCCGTTTGGCAATCTGCCTTTAGCCAACGAGCTTTGTTTTACCGAAACACCAATGGCTTAGGCGAAAAACCTGTCAAGGTGGCGGTTATTGTGCAGGAAATGGTAGAAGCAGACGTTTCAGGCGTTGCCTTTGGGATAGACCCCGTTTCAGGCAACAGAGAAGTGAAGGCTTGGTTTCAGGCTTGTTGGAAGCCGACACATTTACCGTACTAGGGGAAGCTGTTCATGCTGAAATTGCTCATAAAACGCAATGGATGGGCTTTAACACAGAAAAAGGGCAATCTACCCAACTGTTACCATTGCCCGAAGAGAAGCAAGCTGTGGCTAGTTTGAATGAAGCTCAACTACAAGCCGTCGTTGCGAAAGTAAAGGCTATTAGCAGGCATTTTGGTAAACCTCAAGATGTGGAATGGGCAATAGCTAACGGTACGTTGTACATCTTACAATCACGCCCTGTTACCACACTGGGTAGCCTGCCAGATAGTTCGGGCGTGAAGGTTCTTTGGGATAACGCCAACATTGTTGAAAGCTATGCGGGGGTTACAACGCCGCTCACGTTTTCGTTTATTCAAGTGGTTTATACGGAAGTATACAAACAATTTTGTGAAATTATGGGCGTTGAATCGAGCCTCATTGAAGAAAACGCCAGCGTGTTTCAAATGCTAGGGCTTATTCAGGGGCGGGTTTATTATAACTTGCTCAACTGGTACAAAATGCTTTCGTTATTACCGGGGTATGCCATTAACGCTGCGTTTATGGAACAGATGATGGGCGTGGCTGAAAAGCTAACGATTCCGCCAACCGTGGTGGTTAGCCAACGCAATAAGTATGTTCGGTTAGCAACGTTGGTTAGTAAGTTAGTAGGTAATTTGTTTGGCTTGCCCAAAGCCATTAAACAATTTTATGCTTTGCTCAATGAAACACTGACCCCCTACGAAACAACGGATTTATTGCTGAAAAAACCTGATGAGCTAGTGGCTGGGTACTTTCAACTTGAAGCGAAGTTAATGAAGCGGTGGCAAGCCCCATTAGTGAACGATTTTTATGCCATGATTTTTTATGGCGTGTTAAAGAAATTGATTAGCCAGTGGCAAATTGACGATAAAGGCACACTACAAAACGATTTATTAACAGGCGAAGGCGATATTATTTCGACCGAACCGATTAAGCGAATTCGGGCGTTGGCGAACCAACTGTGTGAAGATGCGGTGTTGCACCCCTTATTTTTAAACGAAGAGGAGCCAACGATTCTAAGTCAACTACCCCAACACCCAATCTATACCCAACTGCAAGCCTATATTCACCTGTTTGGCAACCGATGCATGGGCGAATTGAAGCTTGAAACCATTACCTACAAAGAAAACCCGCTAATGTTAATTACCTTGCTGAAATCCTACGTTAAGCAAGGGGTCGTTTCGTTAGAACATCACCACGTGCGGGAACAAAAAATTCGGCAAGAAGCAGAAGCCCTTGTGGCTCAAAAATTGAACAATCCGCTAAAGAAATGGGTTTTTCAGTTTGTGTTGGGGCAAACCAGAATGCGGGTAAAAAACAGAGAAAACTTGCGGTTTGAACGGACTCGGCTATTTGGTACGGTACGCGATATTTTCCTAACTTTAGGTAAGTATTTCTACGCAGAAGGGATTATTGACCATGCGAAAGATATTTTTTATCTAACCAAATCAGAAATTTTTGCTTATGTGGATGGTACTGCTGTTAGCGTTCAGCTGAAACCCCTTATTGCCTTACGGAAAGCGGCATTTGAACAGTACGCTTCGGAAGAAACGCCTCCCCCAGCCGATAGATTCTACACGTTGGGGATGGTTTACCACGCCAATGCGTTTAAAAATGCCAATACCTCATCTATCACGCTGGAAGGCGATAGCATGAAGGGTATTGGGTGTTGCCCCGGTGTGGTTCGGGCTAGAATCAAAATTGTGAAGCACCCCAACCAAGCCCAAGCCCTAGAAGGGTGCATTATGGTAGCAGAACGGACAGACCCCGGTTGGGTGCCACTATTCCCTATTAGCCAAGGCATTTTAGTGGAACGAGGCAGTATTCTTTCGCATTCAGCCATTGTTGCCAGAGAAATGGGCATTCCCGCTATTGTGGGTATTCCCAATTTGTTGGCATTGGTGATAGATGGCGAATTAGTGGAGATGGATGGAGCAACAGGGGTGTTAAGATTATTGGAAAGACAGGGGGAAATTATCCATGCCGAATAAAGAAATTCAAGCCAGAGCGTCGTTTGAAATTATTCGCTACGCTAATTGTTGGGAAGACCCCCAATTGTTGCTGGATGGGTTGAATATTGGGGAAAACGCCCATTGCCTTTCAATCGCTTCGGCGGGCGACAATTCCTTTGCGTTGTTAACGAAAAACCCCGCTTTGGTTGTGGCGGTAGATTTAAGTGCCGTGCAATTGGCGTGTGTTGAATTACGAAAAGTAGCGTTTGCTCAGTTGCCTTCTTATGAAGCTTTGCTGGGCTTTTTAGGGGTTGCTTCAGCTGAAAACAGGGTAGCCACTTATGCGGAACTTGCTCCGCATCTTTCGCCTTCAGTCAAAGCGTTTTGGGATAAAAATCAATTGCTTATTGCCAACGGTATTATTCATGGCGGAAAGTTTGAACGCTATTTTCAGTTGTTTCATCAAGCCGTATTGCCTTGGGTGCATAGTAAAAAAACCATTCAAGCTTTGTTGGAAGAAAAAACGCTAGACCAACAAACGGCCTTTTATCATAAGCATTGGAACACTTGGCGATGGCAGTTGTTTTTCAGGCTATTTTTTAACCGCTTTGTGATGGGGCGGTTCGGCAGAGACCCTCAATTTTTCAAGTATGTGGAAGAATTGGTTATTTCCCAGCATTTACATAAGCGGGTGGCGTATGCGTTAACGCACCTTTCTACCAATAAAAACCCCTATTTAACGTACATTTTAACGGGTAGTTTTCAGCAAGCATTACCGTTTTACTTGCGAAAAGAACACTATGAAACCATCCGCCACAATGTGGATAAATTACAGTTGCACCAAGGTACGGTTAGCAGTGCCATTGAACACTTTGGTGTGAAGTTTGACGCATTTAATTTATCAGATATTTTTGAATACATGGAACCTGCTCTCTTCAAACAAGTGGGGGAAGAACTGCTAGCGGGGGCGAACCCCAAGGCTCGGTTGGCGTATTGGAATATGCTGGTGCCTCGGCAATTGCCTCAAGTTTTGCCCGATGCGGTTCAGCCATTGGAAGACCTTTCTCAGCAGCTGTTTCTGCAAGACCAAGCCTTCTTTTACAAGTCGTTTCATGTGGATGAGGTTCTGTAAAAATGGCACACGAAGCCTTGTGGATTGCTATTATTAGCGGATTGTTTCTAGCGGTTTTTCTCATCGCTACGCTTTGGCGAAAGTGGGGCAACCCCAAACCTGAAACGACTCGGAAGTTTGTGCATATGGCGGGCGGATTCATTGCCTTAGGCTTTCCGCTGGTGTTTCAATCCCACTGGAGCGTGTTAATTTTATGCGTTGGCTTTGTAGCCATTATAGCCATTACCAAAAAGCTGGGGCTTATGCAGTGTGTACATGGCGTTGAACGCCAATCAGAAGGGGGTATTTATCACCCCATTGCTATTTATGTGTGTTTTTTATTGGCCAGTGTTTTACAACAACCCGTTTTCTATGTGTTGTCTATCTTGGTGCTTTCTGTTTCAGATGCCCTAGCGGCGTTGATTGGTAAAACGTATGGGTTCAAACTTTACAGTGTTGAACAAGACCACAAAAGCTTTGAAGGGTCTATTATCTTTTTCTTAGCCACGTTTTTGATGGTACATCTAGGCTTATTGCTTTACACCCCAACAGGTAGGCTAGAAAGCGTTTTGATTGCCTTACTAATAGCCGTTTTGGTAACTGCCTTTGAGGCTATTTCCTTGGGCGGGGCAGATAATTTATTCATTCCGCTGAGCGTTTTCTTCTTACTGGCGAAAAACATCGCTAAAACCCCTGAAGAATTGGGGTGGCAGTTTTTGATTCAAGCGGGTATTTTAGCCCTTACTTATGCCATTGCTTCGCCTGCTAAAAAACTGGGTGGCACGGGTATTTTGGTGTTGGCGTTATTTGCCTATGCTATTGTAACCTTGGCTAACCCGTATTGGTGTTTACCCTTATTGGTTGGCACTATCTTGATTGCTAATACTAGCCTATTTCTTGAAAAAGCAAAAAACCCCAATGAATTAAAAAGTATTCGACCCGTTTTTTACGCTGTGGTGGTACCGCTTTGTTGGGTATTGCTGACTAATTTAACGGTGAAGGTGTGTTCATTAGAGTGGGCGTATTTGTTTGCTCCTTCGTTTTTAACGGCGTTGACGTGCCATTTGAACATTCTGTGGGAAAAGAAACGGTTGTTTTCTCAGTTTGAAACGACGGGAGACGCACCTACTTGCCCCCGTTGGCATAGGGCTAGAGGGTTCACGGTTGCAGTGTTCTTAGCGGTTTTTGGTGTTCTAGGGTCTGTACTTTACCCTAAATTAAACCCTGTGCTTACCGTTACTACCAGCTTAGCAGGTGTTGCCTTGTCGGATTGGCTCTATTGGAAAATAGCCATACCAAAACTGGGTGTGTGGCAACAGTTGCCTTTCTTACGGTTAGGTATGGCGGTTATTGGGTTGGTAACCCTAGTAGTTTTTGTGGCTCAGTGGGTTTACTATCAACCCTTAGCTGTAGCGACGTTATTACAGTTTCCTCGGTAGAAAGAGAGAGAGTATAATGCTGACCATTCAAGCTATTACAACAGAAAATAGCCTGTTATTAGAACAATTTAAAGCCTTTCCTACTACGCTATACGCTAACGACCCCTACTGGATGCCTAGCAATGAAGCGTATCCTGAAACGGCTGAGCAGTTTTTCCTCGTAATGGAAGATGACCGAATTGTGGGTAGGGCGTGTGCTATGGTGAATCCCGCTATCAGTTATCAAAACAACTTGACAGGCTTAGTAGGGTTTTATGAATGCGAAGATAATGCCGAAGCTTCTACCTTGTTGTTAAACGCCGTTAAGCAGTATTTAACGGATGTGGGAATGACCTATTTACTTGGTCCTATGAACGGCACGACGTGGCAGAAATATCGGTTAACGTTGCCTAGCCAAAATCCGCCGTTTTTTCTGGATAATTACCACAAGCCTTGGTATCACGGTCAATTCGTGGCGGCTGGGTTTGAGCCAATCGCCCATTATTCATCGACCAAAATAGCGGTTGCAAATAAGCCTTATGAGGCTACGGAAAAAGGTTTAGTGGGATGGGATAATGAGGCACGAGGAACGGAATTAGGGCGTTTACACCCAGTAAATAACCGAATGTTGATTCCTTTGGAATCATTCCGCGTAAGCGGAAAATACCGCAGTAACAAAATTAGCACGCCCAATAGACCTTTTTCCGTAACCTCTTATAGCCGTTTAAAGGCGTTTGAAGCGGATACTAGCCAAGCTATTACCATCCGTCCTTTTAATATGGAGGCATTTGAAGCGGATTTGCACGTTATTTACACGGTTAGCATTGCTAGTTTTCAAGAAAATTTCTTGTATACGCCGCTTTCATTTGAAACCTTTTTGGCACAATATCTACCCGTTAAAGCGTTGATGAACCCCCAGTTCGTGCTAATTGCCGAAGATGCCTATGCCCAGCCCGTGGGCTTTGTGTTTGCCGTAGATAATTTGTTCGATAAAACC
>JAPLIO010000189.1 GCA_026389055.1 Candidatus Melainabacteria bacterium
CCCCACAAATTTAGGGGGTACCCCCCTAAAATCCCCCCAAAAAGCCACCCCCCTATACCACTACGGGTATTGACGGGGGGATGTTCTTTTTGCCCCTTCGGTGGATGGAACGCTGTGCGAAAGACGCACAGGTCGTTCCTACTAGTTAATTTGAACTTTTTACGCTATTCAATCTTTTAAACGGTCTCAAACTATTGAACCGCTGATTTCTTTGTCTTCGCTGGTTCAACGGTATCACTGGGTAACGCATTGCCCGCAAAAAAGCCCAATAACTGTTGCGTAAAGTCTTCCACCCTACACAACAACGACCGCTTCCGCCCATTATGCCGAAGGGCATCCGCCAAATCCACTTCATCCATTAACTGAGCCATGGCAAACGCCACCTGAATAGGTTCATGCGGTTCCAACAATAACGAAGCTTTTTCGCTCCATTCTTCCAAATGCCCCACTTTGCTAACCACTACAGGGCATTGAACCACCAAGGCTTCTAACACACTTAGCCCCAACCCCAACTCTCGTTCAGCAGGAATATAAAACAAACCTTTAGCAGAACAATACAACGTTAACAACAAAGAAGGCGGCACCATGCCATGCAAATGCACCCGATTCTGTAACGCTTCAGGCAAGGCTTCTTCCAGTAGTTTTTGGTAAGCAGGGAAATCCGCCAAGCCAACGCCCACAACCACCACATGCGGCAACACGGGCGGAGTATTGGCGGAGGGTTCCACGGTTTCACGCTCCACATCTGCCACAATACTATCAGCTTCCCGAATATCATGAAAGCATTCAAAGCCCGCTAACACGGTATGAAACCATCGGAAAGATTTTGCTTTATCCAACACCACCAAGAAAAAAGGCGTTTCTGGGGGTAAGCCAACAGTGGCTAAAAAAGGCAGGGCATTTGCTAGCTTTTTGATGGCACTTCGTTTCCCCTCATTCAGCCGAAAGAGAGAATCAACACACGGGTAAAGTACCTGCACTTGCGGTGTAGGCACTTGCGGAAATTGAGCGAAAAATTGCCGTTGATGCCAGTAAGAAGGCAGTAGAAACACATCGTTCGGTTGAGCCATTGTGGGTAGAATTTCAGCAATAATCGGCTGTAATTCGTCGTCTAACAACAGTTGCGTATCAAATTCAGTTGTGAAATAAATAACCGTTGGCGGATGCGGTTCTTTTGCGGTTATAGGGCTATTCAGGAACTCAATCAACCCGAAACAAAGCCCTTGCCCCTGCCAACCTTCGTTGGTTTTTGGGCAACACGATGCTTGAATCAGCCGTTCTTGCAAAAAGGAAAATCCCCACTGAAACGGAACAAATACAGCCTTTAATAGCCAGTGTTGTAACTTCTTTTGCCAACTTAGCTGGTGTTTTGAGCGTTCCAACAACGCATTTAATACTTGTGCCTGTTGGTATTGTTCTGAAAGCTTGGCTTGAAAGGGGATGGCTTGCCGAAGCCACCAAAGCCCTTGAAGTTGAGCCACCAACGATGAAGGGAAAAACCGGTGAATAGACCGAAAGATACCCACCAGTTGATACCCCTGTTGATTAACGGAAACAACGGTTACGGCTGGCATTTCAGGATGTTTGGGTAACGTTAGTAACCCCTGAACAATGGTGCTAGCCAACCGAACATCCGCTGTTTCAAAAGGGTGATTATCATTTTTACCCAAGCTAGCCAAGTGCCAATGGCTGGTATCTACCCACAACACCCAAGCAGGCGGTCGTTTGTTAATAGATTGGTTATATCTTGGTGTTATGTCAAACGAACTCAGCAAACTAGCAGAACAACTGCTAACGCCCCAAAATTTTTGAGCCGTTTTGAGTGATGCTAAAAGGTGTTGCCAAAAAGAAGACACAAAATGGACTCGCTCATAGGTTGTCAGTGATTATCTAACATGTGGAACGAAATCTGCTTCGGGTCGGGTGGCTGGTACTAATGCCACTAATCGAAACAGCAATTGCTTGAGGCGGTCTGTATTTTGTTTGAATACCGCCAACACTTCTTCGTGGCTAACAGGGGGAATACCATCCACCCCGCAATCGTAATCGGTTATTAACGAAAGGTTGATGGGGTACATATTCAGTTCTCGCACCAAATGCACTTCGGGGTATTGAGTCATGTTGATGACTTCCCAGCCTTGCGAACGAAACCATGCAGATTCACTTTTGGTGCTAAACCGAGGCCCTTGAATAACAACGACGGTTCCTGTTTCATGCACAGTTAGCCCGACTTCTTTGGCGGCTTGAATTGCCCATTGCCTGCCTTGTTCATCGAATGGGTCAGCTGCAGAAACGTGGGTGATGATTGGGCCTTCGTAGAAGGTATCAATGCGGCTATGGGTGCGGTCAACGTATTGGTCGCACACTACTACATGCCCTGGTTCAACGTGGCGTTGAAGGCTACCTGCTGCACAAGGGGAAATAACCGTATGCACGCCAAGGCTTTTCATTGCCCACACATTGGCCCGATAGTTAATTTTATGCGGAGCGATGGTGTGTTTTTTGCTATGGCGGGGTAGAAAGGCGACTCGTTTACCATCGACCGTGCCGAGGGTGATTTCATCAGAAGGGGCACCGTAGGGGGTTTCAACGGTGATAGTTTGGGCGTTTTCTAAAAATTGATAGAAGCCTGAACCGCCAAACACGCCGATATCGGCAAGAGCATCAGTACCAGTACGAAAAGCGAAGGGGGCAGGGATAAGAGCCATCATCATAAAGTTAAAAATCCTTTTAAGAAGCATAACGAAAAACTATTTTTTAAGATTATCACAAAAAGATACTATAGAAAACCCCACAAAAAAAGAGCGAAGCAGGTTTGGTTCCCGCAACGCTCAACGTCTGAAAAAATAAGTATCATCAGTTAAAACGCTTAGTGCTTACACTGCTGGAACAGTCTATTTCAGCAATAAGGAAATCGTTTTATTTGTCTATGCTATTATCTTATCTTAAATGAGAATCATTTGCAATAACTAAATTTAGATTATGCGTTTAGCATTGTACAAGATAAAAATTAGTGTTACCCTCTTGCGTAGCGGCTATGTTTTTGTAAAAGTAAGGGAAGAGAAAGTTTTCTCGTTCAATTATTAGCATTATCAGCACTAAAATAACGGTTGCAGTCATCGTTTTTCGTCTTTCGTTCAGTTTAAATGGAAACAGACGACCCAGTTTTACTGATAAACCCCTTATATCAATCGGAGATTAACCATCATGCCAGTACCAAAGCAACGCGTAGGCCATTCAGACCAAGGGCATCGTCGTGCCAACTGGAAAGCCGTACAGCCTAACTTATTCTATTGCAACAACTGTGGTTCGCCTGCTTCTCCTCATACCATTTGCGGTGTTTGTGGTTTCTACAAAGGCAAGCTAATTAGTGCAAGATTTGCGAAAAAAAGCGGTTATGCAGCAGCTCAAGCCAATGCTGGCAACGAAAACGAATCTGCTTAAGCTCAAGAGCCTCATTGTAACGTTTTTCGTTTAATCTATCTTTCAATACCGTGTTCTTTCGTTTGTTATTACCTGTTAATTTACTTGGTTGTAAGGCTGAGTAAATCGTAGAGCCGTATTCTTGAAACAAGGGCAATTTTTAATAATGACCTCTCAACAATCAGCAGTACCCGTTATTGCCATAGATGCTATGGGCGGAGATTATGCTCCTCAGGAAATAGTTAAAGGTGCCGTTTTAGGAGCAAAAGCTTACCGTGTTGCTATTGAACTGGTCGGCGATGAAGCCAAAATTCGTCAAGAATTAGCTTTGTACGATACCACTGGCTTGGATATTCGGGTTGTTCACACGCCTGATGTGATTGATATGGATGAAGCCCCAGCCACTGCTTTGCGAAAAAAGAAGAATGCGTCTATTGCTGTAGCCGCCCGTCGGGTTAAAGAAGGGCATGCTCAAGGTTTTGTAGCGGCTGGTTCAACGGGGGCAGCCATGACGGCGGCTTTGTTTAACATTGGCAGGCTAAAAGGTATTGATAGACCCGCTATTGGGGTGGCGTTACCAAGGCAAGGGCTTCCTTGTTTATTGTTAGATGGTGGTGCTAATGCGGATTGTACGGCTGAAAACTTGGTGCAATTTGCTTTAATTGGTCAAGCCTACATGGCAGGGGTTTACAAAATTGAAAAACCGACTGTTGGATTGCTAAACATTGGTACGGAAGAAGGCAAAGGGAACAAATTTAGCAAAGAAGCCTTTGATGTGTTAAAAGCGGAGCCGTTAATTAACTTTTGTGGCAACGTAGAAGGCAGACATTTATTCTTAGGTGGGTGCGATGTGGCTGTTTGTGATGGATTTACAGGCAACGTAGCCATTAAATCTGCCGAAGGGATGGTTACGCTTTTTGGTAGGCTGTTAAAATCCGCCTTTTTGCAAAATGGCTGGACAAAATTGTTAGGTTTGCTGGTAAAGCCCATTCTTAACAATGCCAAAAAACATCTTGACCATGAAGAATTAGGCGGTGCCTTACTACTAGGTATTGAAGGTATTTGCATTATTGCCCACGGAGGCAGTTCCGCTAATGCCATTAAAAACGCTATCAAATTAGCCCATAAAGCCATTGAAGCCAATGTGCTAGAAACGATGATTCAGCACGCCAAAGCTATCTCTCAAACGCAAACGGCTGAGCAGCCATCTGTTTTAACGCAAGAAGGCAGTGTTTAGGCATGGTTAAGTTGTTGTCTCGGTATATGATGACTGCGTTGATTGGATTTCTAATTAGTTGTTTAAAATCGTATTAACAGGTAAATTGAAAAGAGTTTCGTTGAAATGATGACTAGTCAAAAAAGCTTAAAAGGTGTAAAAATCATCGGTGTAGGCGGGGCTGTACCCCCTACCATTATCCTCAATGAAGCCCTCACGCAATTGGTGGATACCTCTGATGAGTGGATAACTTCCAGAACAGGCATTAAACAACGCCATGTGCTGTCGGGTGATGAAACCCTCTCTGATTTAGGCGTAGCCGCTGGTAAACAGGCGATTGCTCAAGCAGGCGTAGACCCCGCCACCATTGGTATGATTATTGTTGCTACCACCACCCCTGATGAACGCTACCCCGCAATGGCTGCCAGAGTGCAAGTGGGCGTGGGGGCAGTCAACGCTTCAGGGTATGATGTGGCATTGGCTTGTACAGGCTTTGCGGCTGCACTAATTACCGCCGAACAATTTTTAAGAACAGGCTTTCATCAACGTATTTTAGTGGTTGGTGCCGATGCCCATACCAGAGTCATGGATTGGTCTGACCGCAATACCTGCGTGCTATTTGGCGATGGAGCAGGTGCTGTTTTGTTGGAATCCACCGAGATTGAAAACGATGCTTTCTTGGCTTGCGATATGAATTTAGATGGCTCAAAAGCTCAAGAATTACACGCAGACCACATTGTGAACAATTGCCCCTTGGTGCCACAAGCTTCGGCTCGTTCGCCCTATGTGCAAATGAATGGCAGAGAAGTGTATAAGTTTGCCGTAGCCGTGGTAATGAATAGCATTTTAAGAACCTTGGAAAACTGCCAAAAAACCATTGATGATATTGATTATCTCATTCTTCACCAAGCCAATATCCGCATTATGGAATCCATGACGGAACGCTTGGGTATTCCACCTGAAAAAATGATTGTGAATTTGCAACGTTTTGGTAACACTTCCGCTGCTACTATTCCGCTAGCTTTAAACGAAGCTGTGCTGGATGGGCGAATTAAGACAGGCAGTACCGTGATGATTTGCGGTTTTGGCGGTGGTCTTTCTTGGGCTTCCAGCTGCTTCCGTTGGGGTGGCCCTACCATTGTTGCAGAAAAAACCATTGTTTCCGTTTAGCTAAAGGACTTAATTCTTGTGAAAGTTGCCTTTTTATTTCCCGGTCAAGGGTCTCAATCGTTAGGAATGGGTGCCGATTTTGTGGCTCAATTTGCGGATGCTCAAGCCATTGAAGCCTATTTGAATCAGTTAGCAACCCCGAATCACCCCCCCTCACTTTCCGCTATTATGAAAGCCGATGGTGATGCCCAGCAATTGCAACGAACTTTGTACACACAACCTGCTATTTTAGCTGTTTCCATGATGGCTTACCAAGCTTTTCAAACCCAAACGCAAGGTAGCATTGTACCTGTTGCCACGGCAGGGCATAGCTTAGGCGAATTTTCCGCTTTGGTTGCTGCGGGTGTTTTAACCTTCCAGCAGGCAGCCCAACTCGTTGTACAACGAGCCCAATTAATGGAAACCGCCACGGAAGGCACCATGGCTGCCGTTTTAGGCTTATCCGCTAGCCAAGTTCAGACGTGTTTAGCTCAACAAAACTTGCCAGTAGACCAATTAGTGGTTGTTGCCAACGACAACGCCTCCGTTCAAGTAGTTATTTCGGGCACAGTTGCAGGTATTGAAGCCGTAACGCCAGCCCTAAAAACCGCTGGTGCCAAACGAGTTTTACCCCTACCTGTAGGCGGTGCGTTTCATTCGCCTTTAATGCAAGCCCCTTCTGCTACGTTTAATCAGGCCATTGAAGCCCAATCCTTCCAAACCGCTAAATTGCCTGTGGTTTGTAACGTGAATGCTCAACCCACGACTGCTGCTGTTGAACTAAAAGCAACGCTGCAACAACAAATGTGCAGTGGTGTACAATGGACTAAAACCCTTGAAACCTTGGTGGAAACCCTTGGCGTACAAGCCGTCATTGAATTTGGGCCAGGCAAAGTATTAACTGGCTTAATCAAGAAGCAATATCCCCAAGTGGAAGCCTTCAATGTTTTTGATATCGCTTCATTAGAAGCCACTGTTGAGTGGGTTAACAATCAGCCCTCTTTTTTTACGGCGAAGCCTGAATCCACCAGTCCTACGGTAATTCAAGGCATCACCATACCCACCAACGTGCAACCTGCCTTATTCGTATAAAATTAAAAGAAGGAGACGAAACATCCATGATGAGCGAACAAAAATTACCCGTAGCCATTGTTACAGGCGGTTCCAGAGGAATCGGGAAAGCTTGCGTTTTAGCACTAGTAAAAGCGGGTTATCAAGTGGTTTTCACCTACCATTCCAACCAATCTGCCGCTGAAGCCGTGGTTCAATTAGCCACAGAATTAGGCGGTTTCGCCAAGGCTGTAAAAGCAGATGCAGGCAATAAACTAGCCAGCCAAGCCTTAATTGATGAAACTTTCACCGAATTTGGCAGGCTAGATGCGTTAGTCAATAATGCGGGTATCACCAAAGATACCCTGTTGATTCGGATGTCTGATGACGATTGGGATCAAGTACTTCAAACGAACCTTACTGGCGTGTTTTACACCACTCGGGCAGCTGCCAAAGTGATGATGAAACAACGTTCTGGGGCAATTGTTAATATCTCTAGCGTATCAGGTATTTATGGTAATGCGGGGCAAACCAATTATTCCGCCGCTAAGGCTGGGTTGATTGGCTTAACCAAATCCGTCGCTAAAGAACTCGGTTCTCGTGGGGTTACTGTTAACGCCGTAGCACCAGGGTTTATCGCCACGGATATGACTGATGACCTGCCCCACAAAGAGAAAATTTTGGATCATATTCCATTAAAGCGGTTTGGCCAACCCGAAGATATTGCCAAAGCAGTTGTGTTTTTGGTAACATCAGGCCAGTACATTACAGGGCAAACCCTTCAAGTAGATGGTGGTATTGTGCTGTAAACAGGGTTTTTATTCTGTGTTTAATTGTTGTTATTCCTTTATTTAAGTAATTAGAAGAGAGTTCGTCATGATGTCAGCTGTTTTAGACCGTGTAAAAAAAGTTGTTATTGAACAATTAGGTGTTGAAGAAGCCCAAGTGGTTCCTGCTGCTAGCTTTAGTGGCGATTTAGGTGCCGATTCCTTGGATACCGTAGAATTGGTTATGGCATTAGAAGAAGAATTCGATTGCGAAATTCCTGATGAAGAAGCCGAAAAAATCACCACCGTGGGTCAAGCGGTTGACTATATCGAAAAAGCACAAGGTTAAGCCTTAGTTTTTCTTTTTTTAAATGCTGAAAGCTATAACACCCATTGTTTAGGCTTTGTTATAGCTTTCTAGGCATTTCTTTCAATAAGCATTATTCACTTATTTTTAGCGTTTATCTTTCAGTCTATTACCCCGATTGTTTATGCTATTCACTGCTAAAACCACCACTCAAAGATTTTTTAACTGAACCACAACCTAATTTTCTGCAAACTATAAGCACTTGAACGGAACTGATTTATTATGAACTTAAAACAACGTGTTGTTATTACGGGCATGGGTGCTATTAGCCCCATTGGGTCTTCATTAGAAGCCATTTGGGCTAGCGTCATGGCCAGCAAAAGTGGTATTGGCATGATAGAAAATATCTCCGAAGACCAACGGACTTGCTTAATTGGCGGAGAAGTTAAAGACTTTGACACGGCTGATTATATGGATAAAAAAGAAGCTAAACGCATGGATAGATTCACCCATTTCGGGATTGCCGCTTCCAAGTTAGCGTTTGCAGATTCTGGGCTTGAAGGCACCATTGATAAAAATAGATTAGGCGTGGTAATTGGTAGTGGTGCTGGTGGGTTAGCCAGTATTGAAGGACAAGTTATTAACTGTATTGAAAAAGGGTTTAACCGTTGTAGCCCATTTTTAGTGCCAATGATGATACCTGATATGGCGGCTGGTCGTGTGTCTATCGCATTAGGTGCTAAAGGAGCCAACATGGCGTTGGTAACCGCTTGTGCTACAGGAACTGATTGCATTGGGCAAGCCATGCGAATGATTCAATTAGGCGAATGTGATGCCGTTGTTGCTGGTGGGGCAGAAGCCCCTATCAATGCACTTTCAGTAGCTGGGTTTGCGGCTGCTAGGGCATTGACGGCACAAAAAACGAATCCTGAAAAAGCGAGCAGACCGTTTGATAAAGACCGTGATGGCTTTGTTATTGCTGAAGGGTCAGGTATTTTAATTTTAGAATCCCTTGACCATGCCCAAGCCAGAGGGGCAAAAATTTACGCCGAAGTCGTCGGTTACGGTCGCTCTTCGGATGCTCATGATATTGTCATGCCTCATCCACGGGGTGAAGGAGCTGCCGCTGCCATGGTTGCTGCCCTACGGTGTGCTAATTTGAAGCCTGAAGAAGTGGGTTACATTAACGCCCATGGTACCTCAACCCCACTAGGCGATGTGGCTGAAACCATGGCGATTAAACACGTTTTTGGGGACTATGCCAAAAATGGCTTGCTGGTTTCTTCAACCAAAAGTATGCACGGGCATATGTTGGGGGCTACAGGTTCTTTTGAAGCTTTGCTTTGCGTATTAGCCTTGCAACGTCAAATTGTACCGCCTACCATCAATTTAGATTGCCCTGGTGAAGGGTGTGATTTAGATTATGTTGCTAATACTGCCAGACCCGTTCAAAATTTAGACTACACGATGTCTAATTCATTCGGGTTTGGTGGGCATAATGCCAGTATTATCCTAAAGCGGTGGGCTGAGTAGTTCAGAAGCAGGTTAGTTTAACCCCATCAACGTGTTAAACCCTGAAACGTAAGGATCGCCTGATTGAATATAAGGAATACACTGACCTGGGTTAATCCGCTTACCTTCTTGTGTGATGATTGCTTGAGAAAGATTACAACTGAGTGCATTAAAATTGACGGTTGGACCAATATAACTGAAAGATGTTTGATTGGCATCTACCAATATTGCGAATCCGACAGAATTCTGTGGATTATAGGTTATAGCATGTACAAACTTTATTTTAGAGCCGTTCGGCATTACCCATCGTCCATTGTGTTTATTATGGTAATCATCCCCCCAAGGTAGACCACCACCGTTAGTGGTGCAACCTATTGAAGTGTAATCTGTTGTTAAACACTGCCTTACGGCATTGAGTTTTTGAGTAAAATAATTCGTGATACTGCCTGCCCCATTTTCATTGACTACATCCCATGTCGTGATGTTCTCAAAATCACCGTTTAGCACACCTGCACTGATGATACTAGTGAGTGCTTGGAAATCTTCTTTAAACACCGCCTTCTTTTTTGCTTGTTGAACAGAAGTTATAATACTAGGAACAGTTAGCCCTGCAATTAACCCTAAAACGGCTAAGCTAACCAATAATTCAGAGAGGGTAAAGCCTTTAAGCTTTTGCTTGACTGCTTGACTGCTTGACTGCTTGACTGCTTGACTGCTTGACTGCTTGACTGCTTGACTGCTTGACTGCTTGACTGCTTGACTGCTTTAAAACTAACATAAACACGCCCTTTTTTCAATGAGATTTGTAAGAATAAAGAAGGTTATAGTATATAGTAGTAGTATCGGTAGTAGGATGATAAACTTTAGAGCATACAGAAAACAGAGGAAAAACCACCTCTTTTACCTTTCATACAGAGCCGTCTCTTGACTAGGGGCTTTGCTTTCGTTATGGTTACTGTAGTTCAATGTTTTGCGTTCGTAGCTCAGTTGGATAGAGTATCGGCCTCCGAAGCCGAGGGTCGCGCGTTCGAATCGCGCCGAGCGCAATTATTTTTTAAGGTTTAAGCCGCTTTTCTGTAAAAAAACAAAATTACACCGTTTTGGCTATTGTCCTTTTGCTTTGTTTGGGGTTAGATAGAGGGGATTCTAACTTTTTGTGCAAAGTTTAATGATTTATTTTTACGCGTTAATCCAAATGAAAACGAGATAGGAACTCAAACACGCATGGAGCAATTACTGATTTATTTTACGCTAGGTTGTGCGATATTAAGTGAAGCTGTAGAAAGAAGCAAGGAGCAATTACTGATTTATTTTACGCTAGGGTGTGCTTTCTTAGCCATTTTGTACGGTATTTTTACCCGTAGCAACATTCTAGCCCTTCCCGCTGGTACTGAAAAAATGCAAGAAATTGCGGCTGCCATTGAAGAAGGTGCAAAAGCTTACATGAACCGTCAGTACACCACCATTGGTGTTACCGCCGTTATTTTAGCCATTGTTCTATTTATGGCTTACTTTTTTGTAAAAGGTACAGTATACGCCAGTTTTATGACGGGTGGCTTCTTGCTGGGTGCCGTACTTTCAGCCATTGCTGGTTATGTAGGGATGTTCGTTTCTGTTAAAGCCAACGTGCGTACCGCTGAAGCCGCTAGAAGCGGTATGGCAGCAGCCCTAAGCGTTGCCTTCAAAGGCGGTGCCATTACAGGGATGCTAGTAGTGGGCTTAGCCTTAGCGGGTGTTACCTTGTTCTACCTAATGGTTCGTTCCGACGCTTCCATGATTCCAACCTTGGCTGGCGTTGCGTTTGGTTCCAGTTTGATTTCCGTATTTGCCAGATTGGGCGGCGGTATTTTCACTAAAGCGGCAGACGTTGGAGCCGATTTAGTGGGTAAGCTTGAAGCGGGTATTCCTGAAGATGACCCTAGAAACCCTGGTGTTATTGCTGATAACGTAGGCGATAATGTGGGCGATTGTGCGGGTATGGCAGCGGATTTATTTGAAACCTACGCCGTAACGATTGTAGCTGCTATGCTACTGGGGCATTTATTATTCGCTGGTAATGCCTTGGCGATTCTTTACCCCTTAGTATTGGGTGGTATTTCAATTATTACCTCTATTATTGGTACGTACTTTGTTAAAGTTGGTGCAGATAACAACCCAATGAAAGCGTTATATAAAGGGCTTTATGTAGCGGTTGCTCTTTCTGTTATCGCTATTTTTATTGTTACAAACACGTTATTCCCTAATGGGTTAACGGAAGGTGCCTTAACCCTTTCCAAGTGGAGCTTAAACATCTCTGCGATGGTTGGTATTTTTGTAACCATTGGGTCTGTTTTAATTACGGATTATTACACTTCTACTGAATATGGGCCTGTACGTTATGTAGCGAAAGCTTGTGAAACCGGGCATGGTACCAACATTATTGCTGGTTTAGCCGTTGGAATGAAAGCCACTGCTTTACCTGTTATCTTAATTTGTATTGGTATTTTAGCCTCCTTCTTAACAGGTGGATTGTATGGTGTTGGTATCGCTGCGGTTGCCATGTTATCCATGGCGGGTATCGTTATCGCCTTGGATGCCTTTGGTCCGATTACCGATAACGCTGGTGGTATTGCTGAAATGGCGGAGATGCCTCCAGAAGTGCGTCAAATTACGGACCCACTTGATGCGGTTGGTAACACCACCAAAGCCGTTACCAAAGGCTATGCCATTGGGTCTGCTGGGTTGGCTGCTATCGTGTTGTTTTCTTCCTATGTGATGGATTTAAACAATGCTGCCTTAGCACCTTCCCCTATCGCCAATAGGGAATCACTCAAGGCCTTGTTTAGCTTATCTGATCCGTTTGTATTGGTTGGCTTGTTTATTGGTGGCTTGGTGCCTTACTTATTCGGTGCATTCGCCATGGAAGCAGTGGGTAAAGCCGCTGGTTCGGTTGTGGAAGAAGTTCGTCGTCAGTTTAAAGAAATGCCTGGCATTATGTTAGGTACTCAAAAACCTGATTACGCTAAATGCGTCGATATCGTAACGGCTTCAGCCCTAAAAGAAATGATGCTACCTGCTGTATTGCCCGTATTAGTACCCATTTTATTATTGGTATTAGGCAAACAAATGGATGTAAACCAATACGCCGCCGTTAACCAATACGCCGCCGTTAAAATGATTGGTGGTTTGCTGGTTGGTTCTATTGTTACTGGGTTGTTTGTGGGTATTTCCATGACAAGCGGTGGCGGTGCTTGGGATAACGCCAAAAAGTACATCGAAGATGGCAACCACGGTGGTAAAGGCTCCTTTGCTCACCAAGCGGCTGTAACGGGTGATACCGTTGGCGACCCTTACAAAGATACCGCTGGGCCGGCTATTAACCCCGTTATCAAAATCTTGAACTTGGTAGCCTTGTTGCTAGTACCGTTCCTGGTTAGTTAATTCTTAAATGCGGAACCAGTGGAAGTCTTTAATAAAGTGTCTTCCACTGGATTCTGTTTTTTTCGTTTGTTGTAGAGAAGAAAGAACTATCATCTATGTTTTACGCCACTTATCAACAGCAACAAACTGCTTCTGTACCCTCTAACCCCGCTATTTCTTCGCTTTTTTCTGAAGAACCTCCCTTGGGCAACTGGCCCGCTAGTTTTGAAGAATCCTTTCAAGGGTTAAACGCTGCCGTTGTGGCACAATGGCAAGTAAGCGTTACAGGGCAGGTAGAAACCCCCTTACAACTTTCTTATGCTCAATTAAAGTTATTGCCCCAATCATTCCAAGTCCGCCGAATTGTTTCTAAACACGGCTGGAGCTTCCGCAGTGAATGGAGTGGCGTGGCGTTTAAAGAACTCTTTCAACGTAGCAACCCACAAGCCAGTGCAAAATATGTACAAATCACCAATGCTAATGGGTCTCATCGGTATTTCCAATTAGAAGATTGTCTGAAATCAGAAGCACTTTTGGTGTTGCATGATGGTCCTGCACCTCTTTCAGCTTGGCATGGTGGGCCTATCCGCTGGATGAGTTTCCATCGTTGGTTTGAATCAGGCTTAGGGCAAGTAACCGAAATTACCTTATTGAGCAAACTGCCTTCAGGTACTACTTGGGAAGCATTAAACACGGAAACCCTTATTCAGCCTTGCAAAATTTATTGTTATGATTTAAAAGCCCAAAAAACCATTGAAAAAGCTGGCGAAGTTAAAACGTTTTAATAGAAGTTAGGGTGGTAAATAACATCATGGCAAAATCAATTAACTGGGGTTCTTCTTTTTTGGCAACCGTTCAAAATGAACCTGAAAATACGCCCTTTCTCGCCTTGCGGCTGGGTACATTGTATTATGATAACCAATACTGGGTGCCAGATGAAGTAGTGGATATCCGAGTAAATCATGAAATTGTTCGGCAAGGCAAGGTGATTGCTCCTGTAAGGCTTTCGGCAGTGAAAGACCTGACCACGGAAGAGTTTACTAAGCTCAAGCCTTCCTTGCAAACAGTTGATGCCATTACCCAGTTTCTGCAAAGTACCTATCAACCCGAACAACCCGTTACGCCTGAAACAATTGTTACTTTGGTAGAATATATCAATCTTGCCTTACCAGCCACTCTTTAATTTTGTTAAAACGCTTTCAATAGAAGGATTACACAACCATGATGATGATGACCACGAACACGCCGTTCCTCAATCAATCTGCTTTAGCCGTTCATCAAGCCATTCAATCAGGCGAAACGACCGCCGTTTCTGTGTTGGATGCCACTTATGTCCATATTGAAGCCCATGAAGCCCAAGTAGGAGCCTTCTTAAGCTTAACCAAAGACCTTGCTTACGACTATGCAACAGAGGTTGATAAAAAAGTAAAAGCAGGTGAAAAACTACCCTTATTAGCAGGCGTGCCAATCGCTGTGAAAGATAATATTTCCGTTCAAGGGGCGAAAACCACTTGTGGTAGTAAAATTTTAGAAACCTATGTGGCACCGTATGATGCTACTGTCGTAAAACAATTAAAAGACCGTGGCATGCCGATTATAGGTAAAACCAACTTAGATGAATTTGCCATGGGCAGTTCCACCGAAAACAGTGCCTTCCAGCTAACCCATAACCCATGGAATTTAAACAAAGTACCTGGGGGCAGTTCTGGCGGTTCAGCCGCTTGCGTTTCAGCAGGGATGGTTTCACTTAGCTTGGGTAGCGATACAGGGGGGTCTGTTCGGCAGCCAGCTTCTTTATGTGGTTTGGTGGGGTTAAAGCCTACCTATGGCTTAGTTTCCAGATTTGGTTTAGTGGCTTACGCCAGCAGTTTAGACCAAATATCGCCCTTTGGTAGAAGCGTAGCCGATGTAGCGGCTTTGCTAGATGTGATTGCGGGGCATGATGCTAACGACATGACTTCTGCCCAGTTTAAGCCTGAAACACCGTACCTAAATAGTGCTAACCCAGAGGCTTTACCTCAACGCTTAGGTGGTAAGAAATTGAAAGTCGGCATCATTGCCGAACTTAACGGTGAAGGGATGGATGCCAGCGTTCAACAGGCATTTCAGCAATCAGTCAAGTTATTTGAAGCCCAAGGGGCTGAAGTAGTTACGCTGAGCATTGGGGGTATTCGGGAAATGATGGCGGCGTATTACATTATTGCCCCAGCAGAAGCTAGTTCTAATTTGGCACGGTTTGATGGTATTCGCTACGGTGTACGCACCAAGGAAAAAGTAGAAAACGTCTATGATTTATTCCGTAAGAACCGGTCTGAAGGATTTGGGGCGGAAGTAAAACGTCGGATTTTGTTGGGCACCTTCGCCTTGAGTTCGGGGTATTACGATGCTTATTATGGTAAGGCTCAAGCGGCACGTCGGTTATTGGTAGCGGAATTTGAAAAGGCTTGGCAACAAGTGGATGTGCTAATTTGCCCAACTTCGCCTACCACGGCGTTTGATATTGGGGCGAAAACGGACGACCCTATTACCATGTATCTAAGTGATGTAGCCACCATTCCTATTAACTTAGCGGGTATTCCTGCCCTAAGTTTGCCTTGTGGCTTCGATGAGTATCACTTACCCATTGGCTTACAAATTATGGCACCGAAATTTGCAGAAACCACCCTGTTGGGGGTTGCCAGCTTGTTTGAAGATGCGATAGGATTAAAGAATCTGATTCCATCCGCATTTAAATCTACTGGGGTTTGTCCTGTATAAAAAGTAAAAGAAGGAGAAAGCAAGTTGTTTGAACGTAAAGGCATCCTGCTATTACCTTTATTTAGCCGGTCTTACAAGCTAACACATCAACCGCATGCTGTGTGGCTTTCTGCTGCTGAACATAAAGAAAATTTAACCACTCTGCAGAATATTCTGACCATTTCTCAGCAACAGGGAGCGATTCCCGAATTGGTGCTATACACCATTCCTAACAGGGATTTAGGTAAAGCCAGTGAAGGGGGTGCTGTTAACGGTAAAACCTATTTAGCCAATAACATGGAAATGGCTAAAATGATAAAGCTATTTATTATGAAAACCGATAGGCATCCCGTTATCTACCTAGAACCTGATTCTATTGCTCAGTTATTGCCAGCAGTCTACCGCAGGCCGCCTGATATGTACCCTTCTTGGGTGAAGGAACGCCTTTGGTTGTTGAAACAATCGGTAGATTTGTTTAAGCAAGTAGGGTGTAAAGTATTTTTAGATGTAGGACATAGTCAATGGATTGCTTCTGAGCAACAACGCCATACCATGGTTGAATTATTAATGCAGGCTGGGCTTCAACAAGCCACTGGGATTATTTCAAATATTTCAAATTTCCAAAGCGTTTCTGCTCTGCTGGGTCTACCCTCAGGTGAAGCTTATTATTTAAAAGAACTTGTATTGGCTATTCGCAAAGAGGCCCCTGCTCTCAACCTACAGCTCAGGGTAGATACCAGTAGAAGTTTGCCTCCAGAACTGTACTTGCAATTGAACCCTCGGCAATTCATTCTCTGCCCTAAAGGAAGATTGTTGGAAAAATTACCCAATAATACCCAAAGACGCATTGGGCATTGGCAGGGCGATTCCTTAGAAGAAGCGAGCGTATTTCCTGAATTTGGCGTTGCAAAAACGATTGAACAGTTAATAGAACAGGAAAGTTATAGTTTACTGGGAAATGAATTAACAGCACCTGTTTGGTTAGACCCGTTATTGCCGACGGGAAAAACGCCTTTGGGTATTTTACCCCCGCAACGCAAAATTGAAGGGGTTGAAACCCGTTGGATTAAACCCCCTGATGAAGCCGATGGCTGTTTACCTTACCATGCTGGTGCTTCAGTTAGTTTAACGGATAAAGAGTATCAAAGCGTTAATTATTAGCCCTGATGATGCTATTTAATCGTTGAATTGGTATCAATAAGAGTCGTAAAAACTATCCATTTGTACCAAATAGAACTAAACCCTAAAGGTTGATGCTATTTTGCCGAAATAACGAATACAAGCCTTTTATGTGTTACACCCCACTTTAAAACAGGATGATTTTGTGCTATGTTTAAATCAGCAATCAGCAATCAGCAATCAGCAATCAGCAATCAGCAATCAGCAATCAGCAATCAGCAATCAGCAATCAGCAATCAGCAATCAGCAATCAGCGTCAGCTAGGCTTTACCCTATCTGAATTACTGGTTAGTTTAGCCGTTTTGGGGTTAATAGCAGGGCTAACCGTTCCTTCTGTTGTCAATTCGGTAGATATTAGCAGGCAAAAAGCCGTGCTAAAAGAAGACATTCAAGCCATTAGCCAAATTACGCAAGAAGGCTACTTGGATGGTACTTTTGAAAGTATCACTGATTGGAGTGTTCTTAATACAACCGACCCTATTGTGCAGTATTTCACCAGTAAACTGGGTGGGGTAGTACGACAATGCCCTCGAGGAACAGTAGCTCCACCTTGTAATATTAGAAGCGGTACAGAAGCGACCTCCTATGTAGACGTTAATCATTCGGGACGGTGGGTCATGAGTAATGGTACAAATATCACAATGATAGGCGGTGGACATATTAATGCAAGCTATTTATTATTTGTACTCAATAGCAAGCCCAATTTAAACGATGGTGTTGGTAAGCAAATGGCTGTTGTTTGTAATATATCTGATAGCCTTTATTCGCCTGTAACGGGTAATGGTTCTTTAAAACCAGCCCAGTGTGGTCCTTGGTGGCTTCCCACACGTAGTTCTATTTTTTATTCCCTTACTTGGGAAATGCTTTATAGTTAGCTGTATTCAAGTAATCCATTAAAAATTGTCCAATCTTTGGAGCTGCTGGTTCGTTGCCAAACGGTGAAACCGCATTTTCCGATTGAGTCTTAAACGCCTCATCGTGCAAAACAATCTGCAAACCAGCCAACACGGCTTCCACGCCATAATCCACAAAATGCACATTATCGGCGTGTTCACGCCCTTGTTGCCTATTACCAATACACAAGGCGGGCTTACCAAACAGCGGGGCTTCATATAAGAGGGAACTAGAATTACCCACCACGGCATCACACACCGAAAGCCAAGAAAAATACCGCTCACGCCCCAGTGTTTGAAACCAAATAATATCAGCATTTTGTTCTTGCTGAGAAGCGGCTATCACGGATTGAATCGCCTTATTGGCTTCCACAGAATTGGCATCTAAATTAGGAGTAGTGGCAATAACCCGAACATTGGCTTGCTTGAAAGCATCCAAACTTTGTTGCAGATAGTGAGCAGAGGCGACCCCCTCCACCCCAACAGGGTGTTGGGTAAATAGCACAATCGGGCGAGTATCCATCACATCATGCCAACCGACTGCTTCCAATAAGGTTTCCCGAGTAAGCAACGGCGTAGCTAGTACATTATCCACTGCTAAAGAGCCTGAATGAATGATTGCTTGCGGGCTAATACCCCTTACCACCAACCGATTCGTGCTAGTTTGGCTAAAACATGCATGAAGCGAGGCTAATTCAGTTATCATCCACCGAAGTTTATCATCCACGCACCCACCTTGGGTTAAATCGCCACCTGCCAAATGCAAAATGGGTACTTGGTTGTAAAATGCCCCCAATGCCATTGCAAAGGCTTCTACTCTATCGCCCAAAACAATAAAAGCCTCAACTGCCTGCCAATCGACCGTTTCGCAAGCCGATAAATGCCCAATAGTTTGAGGCAAATAAGTTGAAGTAGACTTTTCACCCAGAGACCCATCTAAAACCTGTAATTGCCAGCCTTCACGTTGGGCATCAGATTTTAAGGTAGGCAGTGTGGCTTCGGGTCGAAGGAGGTGTTCTCCGCCAACAACAAGAGTAATTTTTTTACTCTGTAGATTATTCGCTTGTAACCATCGCAACAACGGAAATAACAAGTCATAATCTGCCCGAGAGCCTGTAAAAACGGCGATAGTTTGAGATGCAACAGACATTAAGAAACCCTCACCCCAACCCTCTCCCATAGGGAGAGGGAGAAGAAAGGGAAAAAAACTATAAAACGCTTATAAATTAACCACTTGTTCAGCGGGTTTTTCAATTGCCGTAGATCCATCTTTTTTACCGCCACCAAAAGCAATCCAAGCATTTTGGGCTAGCATCATCACCATGGTTACTAGCAGGTACAACATAACGCCAGCAGGAATGGGGATAATAAACATCAACACGGTAAACATCAGGGGCATAAACTTCATCATCAGGGCTTGGGCTTTATCTTGTTCGCCGTCTGGTTTTTTAGCAGTACCATTCACCCACGTCATGGATTGTTGGTAAGCCCAAGTAAGTAAGCCATAAAGGGCAATCAAGGTAAATACATCCCAATGCCAAGTAGGAATGGCTTTAATGGTAGGTACTTCAACCGTTAACAGCCCTTCTTGGGTAGCCGAAGGTTTCAGCACGATGTTTTCAATTTCGTTGCTTTTAGGATCTTTCATCGTTACTTCAACGGATTCGACTTTCGCCATATAATCTTTACTAAAGCCTAAATCGCTTTGAAGTAAGTTAAACCGAATAGGTTCGCCTGCAATAACAGGCCGAGGTTCAAAGGTGATAATTTTGTTGGCATCAGTCAAGTGAAAATCGCCAATTTTCATGATTTGTGGTTCAGCGACGCCTTTAAGAATTACTTTAAATTTATCGGGCGTAGCAATAGAAAACTGGTTGTGTTCAGCGGTAACGGCAAATTTCCCATCGAGTGTTTCACCCCCTGAACTTTGCAGGGTATGGCTTAAATGCTTCACGAAGAAAAAGCTTTCATTACCTGCTAATTGCAAAAACGCAGGCGAAGAAAGCGACCCATAAAGGGCAATAAAAATAGGCAATTGAAGCAACATCGGCAAGCAACCCGCAAACGGGTTAAACTTATTTTCGCTGTAAAGCTTCATAATTTCCTGCTGCATTACAACAGGGTTATCTTTATGTTTGGCTTGTAATTCTTTCATTTTAGGCTGAATCACCTGCATTGCCTGCATGCTTTTCATTTGAGCCGTGTTTAGGGGCCATAAAATAGCTCTAATCAAGGCTGTAACGCCAATAATAGCCCAAGAATAGGAGCCTACAATACCTTTTAAGCTTTGTAGTAAAAATAGCATGGCTTGGTTTAAAAAATCCATAATGGTTGCGTCATTCTTTCTGTTGATAGTTAATCCGTTTTTTAAAAATAAAGGTTACTACGGAAAAACCCTAAAATACTAATGTGTACAATCATAACAAGACTATAAATTGAATGCTAGTGTTTATTCCACGCCCTTAAGAATGTTTTAGCTATAATAACAAAGTACAAAGTAATTGAACAACCAAGAAAGCCCATTTATGCCCCAGTCATCCATCACAATAAAAGTACCCGCCACTACGGCAAATTTAGGCGTTGGGTTTGATACCTTTGGGCTAGCACTGACGCTTTACAATACGTTTACTTTTCAAAAAAGCACCCATTTTTCATTTAAAACCGAGGCCGATTCCCCTATTGCCCTGCCCACCTTATCCCCACAATTAAATTGCCCCGATTCACTCATCTTCAAGACGCTGCAACGCTTTTACCAAGCCCTCAACCAACCACTAACGCCCATTGCCGTGGCAGCCTCTGTCAGCATTCCGCTGGGTAGAGGGCTGGGTAGTAGTGCAACTGCCGTAGTGGCTACACTGGTAGGCATCAACGCCATCGAGGGCAACCCGCTTTTCACGCAAGCCTTATTGGAATTAGCCATTGATATTGAAGGGCATCCTGATAACGTTGCCCCTGCCCTATTAGGAGGCTTTCAATTGTGTGATGAGCAAACCGCCCATGCGTTGAATTGGTGCGAAGACTGGCATTTTTTAGCCCTTATTCCAACATTTCAAACGGAAACAGAGGCTGCCAGAAAAACCCTACCAGACCACTATAGCCGTACCGAAACGGTTTCCGCCTTACGCCATAGTGCCTTATTTGTGCAGGCACTGCAAACGGGCAATGCCCAGCTGTTGAAAACCGTTTTTGAACAAGATGCCATCCATGAACCTTACCGTGGAAAAAGTATGCCGCATTTTGAGCCTATTAGAAATGCACTAACCCCTAACCCTAACATATTGGGGACGGTGATTAGTGGCAGTGGCCCTACGGTTTTAGTTTGCTACGAACGCACCGCCACCTCAGTAATTTATCAGCAAACACAAGCATTGGCAGAACCATTAGGGTTAACCATTTTACCTCTAACGCTTGATAAACAAGGTGCTACAATCGTTACGACTTAATGGTTTACCCCTTACGGGAACCATGCTGATTGAGCTGGCTAATTTGGCTTTGAAACCTTCCATAAAGGCTTCTGGCGTGTTGTTCTAGCTTTTCTACAAAGATAGGGTCGGCAATAATTTCAGTACCACTCCGCCGCACTTCATCTAAAGCTCTGTTAATCATTAACCGCACGAGGTTTTTTGGCAAAAATCTTGCTTTAAAGGAGCTTTTACTTACTTCAACTAAAATTTTCGCCACTTTGGGGTTGTTGGGTAAAAACGACCGGTAAAGCGATTCAATATCAGCACCCATAGAACGAAGTCTCCTTTTTTTTAGTAACAAGCCGAAAGAACAGGTTTTTATACCATTTTCAAATAGAAATAGCGTTAGATGGATACTAGGCACTGGCAAGCAAAAAACCGTAGGCGTACACAGAAGTACGTTGAGGATTTTTTACTTGACGGTAACAACGTAGACGCTGACGATAGTTCTATTTGAAATTGGTATTACTGCTTATTACTAGTTTCGAACTGATAGAGATACTTCCTGAATGATGTGAAGGCTTTGTAATATATGGTGTTTTATATTAAGTACTGTTTAGAAAGCATCAAAATTCAGGAAATTTTTCAATTAGGGGCTTTTGATAGTTTAATACCAATTTCAAATGGGAATAGCGTTAGATGGATACTAGGCACTGGCAAGTAAAAAACCGCAGGCGTACAGAAATTGGTATAAATAGATACGCACCTAACGAAGCGAACACTGCTGTAGACCTGTTTTAGCCTGCTTCTAAATTATTTGCAAATTCTAATCAGGATGAGGTGCCACAAATTTACGCAAGTAGCTAACTCCTCTAAAAAAATGGTGGAGGAAATCCCAGAAATTATCCGAGCCATACAAGAATAACAGGGAATTAACAGGGAAAATACCAAAAATCAGGGCTGTAATTCGAGTAAACACCTAATTCATGATCTTTGAAATAGTCTATAGATAAGGCGTTAAAGAACGCATAACCCTACCCCCCCCTGGTTTTTTCAAAAAAGAACAGGGAATTGTATAGAAGTATCAGGGACTGTTTTTTACAAATCAACATTGAACGTGTATTCGAAAGTAACTGAGGAGAGGCTATAAAAAGGAAATAGAAGACTTAAATAATCAGGGGATGTAAGCTGTGATAGGCGGTACAGTTCTAAAAAAGCGTTTAGAAGAATCGAGGTATTTATTGTATAATTAAGTAGCTTAGATATATCCACATGGAAAAAAATGATGCCCTTAATCGACAATCAAGAAGAAAACGTCGCTAGTTTTCTACATAAGCACCTACAGGAAGATTCGTCTTTACGTTTAGTTTCTGCTTATTTTACGATTTATGCTTATGCTGGTTTACGTGATCACTTGGAACAGTTAAAATCCGTTCGCTTTTTGTTTGACGAGCCTCGTTTCATTCAAAAAATTAATAGTAAAGATGTTGACTATCACCCCTTTGAAATACGAGGGGGATGCATCAAGCCAAGTAATGCGTTAAAGCAAAGTGCTATTGCTCGTGCGTGCCAAGCATGGGTTCAAAAGGATAACGTCGAAATTAAATCCGTTAAACAGGCGGGTTTA
>JAPLIO010000061.1 GCA_026389055.1 Candidatus Melainabacteria bacterium
ACCGCAAACGAAGCGGTCGGATGCTGGGCTTGCAACCGTTTGATTTGTTGGGTTATCCAGCTTCATTCATCTACCTGCTTGGGGAATAGTTCCGTGGTGATGGGTTCTAATAACGTGGGGTTTTTACCTTTTGACCCTTCTAATAAAGTCGGTAAAAAGGCGTTTTTTAGTTCGGGTTGATGGGTGGGGGCTTCCAGCACCCATCGGTTAGCGAGGGCGACAATTTCCAACGCACATCGGTTGCTATGGGTCATTAACACGTTGGTTTGGGCGTGTTTAATAAACTCTCGAAACACGGAAGGGTCTGCCGCTGAAAACGTGGTGGTGATAGATTGATTGGTATCGCCTGTACGAATTAAATTGGGGTTTTCTCCACCTAACAGGGCGAATAACCGTTGCAGTAGTTTGGAAGAATCTTGAGCTTCGTCTTCCATTAAATAGCTAAATTGATTTTGATAATGCGTGCGAACATCTTCGTTGTTTTCAAGCAAGGTAACGCTCAGCAGAATTAAATCGGTAAAATCTAGCTGATTCGCCGATTTTAGCAACCCTTGGTATGCTTCAAATGCCTTGCCTAATTGGGTCAGCTTGGGTTTTTTGGTGCGTTCGCCTTCTTGACGGAGGTCTTCAGGAGACAGCCGTAACTGCTTGGCTTGCCCAATGGCAGACCCAACGGTTTTCTTCCAAACTTCAAACGTGCCGCTGCCTTCAATAGGGGCAAACGTGGCTTGTGCCGCTTGATGTAGCAATAGTTCCTGCTGAAATTCATCGACCATTTGCAACGGTTGATTGGTTAAATCTAGCCCCAAACGGCTTGCGTGGTTACGTTCGGTTAATATCCGAAACGCCAAGGCGTGAATGGTGGAAACCATCGGCAGGGTGCTAATGCCAGCGGGTTGTAGCTTCGCCTTCAATCGGTCTAGCAACGTGCGAGCGGCGGATTCCATATACGTTAGCACTAAAATTGAGCGGGGCGGAGTGCCTCGGCGAATGAGTTCTAAAATCAACTCGACGGTTACGAAGGTTTTGCCCGCCCCCGGTACGGCGGAAATAGCCAGTGTGCCTTGGGTGTAGCTTAAAATGGGGGCTTGGTCTGGGCGGAGTGTGGCTTGCGGAATGTTCGCCAATAACGCTGCCGAAGTTTGAGCATCTGCCAGTTCTACCACTTGCGTAAGGGCGGTATACAGTAGCGGTTCGGCTTCTGAAAATAGCCTGCCTTCCGCATCGCGTTCTGAAGAAAAACAGAGTAATTGCTCTGTTGCCAAACTGCCTAGCTTTCGCAATACCGCCGCCCCCCGAACTTGTCGTTGCCACAAGGGGTTCGTTTTTAACGAAGTTTCGGGCGTTTCCCCTTCCGCCACTTCAAAACCCGCACTATGCACCATGGCGTTATAAAGCGGAGCCTCATCGGTTCTCGTCCACTGGTCATTCTGCCCATCCAACCACCAAAAAACAGACCGCCGCAGTTCCAAGTCAATCGCCTTTTGAGGGGTGGCAATCAGCAAGGCGTTGGGGTCTAATTCCCTTGGGGCATCGGGCGTATCGGCAACCGCTCCTAGTTTGGCTTGCCACAACCACAAGCGTTGGGCTTCCACCGTGTCGAATCCGCATTTTTTGACTACATCGGTTTGACGTTGCAAACTTCGTACCAACAACGCCAATTCTGGGGCTTGTTCGCCCCCTCGCAATAGCGGATATAGCCACCGTGTTAGCGTGTTGAGCAACTGGTCTTCTACAGATAAACCCTGCATTTCTTCCAACCACGCCCGAAATTCGGTATAGCGTTTTCGGCTTGAAAAATAGACCAATTCGTCTTCAGGGAGGGTTTCTTCGGTAGGCAACAAGGCACTGCCCGTTTGTTCCGTTACTACCGCTTGCTGATGATGCACGGCTATGCGATGAGCCAACGCATCTAACGTGAGGGCTTCGGTTTGCTGAAACCCCAGTACCACCGCCAACAATTGCCGAATTTCCAATCGAGAAAGGGCAATTTTCCACGCACTGGCATTGACTAATTGTAAGCAGTTGAGCAACGCTCTGCCCAGTAATGTATCGGCTGGGCGTTGCGTACCGCTGAGTACTTGAAACGTTACCCCAAGCCGTTTTAGCTGATAAATATAAGGGGCTAAGCTCAACGTATCCGTCGTAGGAAGCACCCAAACCAACTGCCCTAAAGCCAACGTCCCTTCGGCGATTGTTTTTTTAAGCTGGGCAATAACGGCATCGACCTGTTCCACTTGGGTGCGGGTTGGCATCAGTAATTTGATGCTGGGATTTTGAAATCCGCCTTCGGGAAGGGGCAACGCTTGCCTGAGCAATTTACTGTAAAGCCACGCATAAAAAGGCGTTTTTTTGATGGTTGGGTCTTCAGACGGGATGCCACGGGGGGCATCCCCTACAGAGGAAAGAGTTTGCGTTACTAAGAATTCTTCCACATTGCACAACTGGCACAACTGGCTTTTTAGGGCGATGGCTCCTTCGGGATGGGCGTTTAAATAGCCCCTTCTTGCACCCCCTTGCGGGTCTATGGTTAAGGCAATCGTTTGGGTTTCAGGTTGGCTGGCTTGCCACGCAATAAACGCCTGTTGGGCAGGGGTGGTTTCGTCTAAATCATCCACCAATAAATGGGTAATGGGGTAACCAGAATAGGGCGTAAAGAAGGGTTCTTTCTCCAATAAAGAATGAAAAATATCCAGCTGTTTATTACTATCTAGCAGCCGAATTTTATACGCCCATTTATCAAAGAGGGCTTCTAATTTTGCCAATTCGGGCATATCTTCCACGCCCAACCAAGCGTCTCTAGCCTGCATTTCAGGGCGAGTCAAACGGTGTTCACTGCGTAGCCTTGCTCGCCGAATCAGCTGACGAATCAGGGTTTTGTCGTTGAGTTGGTAGGCATCAAACACTTGCGGATGTTGGGTTTGAAATTGTTGCCAAAGCAGTTTGTACAAAAATTCCGATTCTTCCAGCCCTGTTAGTTCGGGCATTACTTGCGTGAAGGTTTCAGTATCGGGGTAGGCTTGCAGTAAGCGGTTTTCCACCACGGGCCAAGTTTGAAATAGCAGGTTGCGAACCCATCCGCTGTAGGTGTAAACGGGTATATGCCCGAGTGGGGCGTTTACCCTTGTGCGAAGTTGGTTGGCTAGTTGGTATTGCAGGGCACTGTTTTGCACTAAAATTAGCACGCTATCGCTACGCACCGTGGGGGTGTTTAGCAGGGTAGCGGCGTGGTTTAATAGAGCGGTGGTTTTCCCGCTAAGGGGGTCGCCTTGCCAACAGAATAGGCTTTTGGGTTGAGTATGGTGGCTAGGGGTTTCCGTCAAGAGTAATCACCGTAGACCCTTTCTTTTACCGCACAAAAAAAATAAAGTTTATTGGCTAATAATTGACGAATCTCTTCTAGCAACACTTCCTGACGTGTTGGAATAGGTGGTGCTTCTTCCACCACGGTAGTAGGTACTTCCGTTGGCTTTTTCAAGTGATTCATTGCCTTAATAACGGAAAAAATAACCAACGCCACAATCAAAAAATCAAACGTAACTTGAAGAAAACTACCATAATTAACGGTAACAGGTACCCCTGCTGGGTTTGTTAAGGAAGGGGGTAGCTGAAATTTTAAATCTGTAAAACTAATACCACCAATCAACCAACCGATAGGAGGCATCACCACATCCGCAACCAAAGAAGAAACGATTTTACCAAACGCACCGCCAATAATGACACCCACGGCTAAATCTACCACATTGCCTTTCATGGCAAATTCTTTAAATTCCTGCACAAGACTCATCATCGCTTACAAATCCTCTATTATTAAACCCTTAACGTTAAGTGCTAAGTATTCCTGATGATTGAAACAATACCTGGCACCAAAAAAGAATACCACAAAGATAAAAAAGCATCCGACGCTTTATGTAGGCTAGGGCTTTGTTCCAAACAGCCCTACTGCCTATCTCTCTTTTTTGTGCTATAAAGAAAAAGTACCCTCTCGAATATACTGCTATTTCTGTCTATCTTTGTTCTTAGAAAGTGCTTACCCAGCCTAATGCCTTCATCCTCTTCGCACCCAGAACCCTCTGAAATCCCCACCTTTTTTACTGAAGCAAAAGCTAGCCTTTATGTAAAACTATTACTGGGGATATGCTTCATTTTAAGGTTAGTTAGCCTAGGTACCGCCCCCCTATTTGATACCACCGAAACCCGCTACGCCAACATTGCCCAACAGCTGATTTTACGGCAAGATTGGCTGGTACCCTATATGCCCCTCGTGCATAAACCCTTCCTAGGCAAGCCCCCCCTCACGTTTTGGTTGATTGGCATTTGCTATGAACTATTCGGGTGTACGGATTGGTCTTCACGCATTCCCAACTTCCTAGAAGGTCTTTTGACGGTAGTTTTCACCGCCTTAATCGCCAAAAAAATCACCCAACAAACGGGCAAAAAAACGGATGGGCTAGCCCCGCTCATTCTCGCTTCGGCAGGGTTGTTTTTCGCTCTTTCTGCTACCGTTAGCATGGATATGTTGGTTTGCCTAACCGTAACCGCCAGCATGTGGGCGTATTTGCACATTCAACAAGCCAAATCGGATCAAAGCCCCAAAGCACTATTCCTTTATGAAAGCCTATTGGCAGTTATTTCCACCATCGGGTTTATGAATAAAGGCCCTATCAGTTTGATTGCCTTCGTCGGGCCACTGGTACTACTAGCCCTATGGCAACGTAGCTGGAAGCCCCTACAATTACGCTGGTGGTGGGTATTACTAGTAACTCTGGGTATCAATGCCCCGTGGTTTATTGCTGTTCAGCAAAAGCACCAATGGTTTTGGTCATATTTTTTCATTAACGAACACATTTTAAGATTCATCAGCCCCAACTACGGAGACCTATACGGTAGCGGACACCACTTCCCCTACGGCACCATTTGGCTTTATGTAACGGGAGGGTTTCTACCATGGACCCCATTTTTAATCGTGCCATTTCTAGGTAAAACAGTCGGTCATTTTAAAGGGTTGTGGCATCGATTGAACACCCAAACCAGCACCACAACCAAATTAATTATCTGCTGGGCATTGTTTGCCCCCCTATTTTTCACCATGGCAAAATCCATTGTAGTTACTTATATATTAAGTAGCTTGCCCGCTATGGCATTATTAACAGGGCAACTATTAGCGGAAACATTCAAGGCACGGCACGCCCCCCACTTTGAAAACGCGTTGACAACCACTGAAATAGCTAGAGCAAACGGTCTGCTAAGTTGGCTCCCCTTTTTGCTAGCCATTGCGTGCGTAGGCTGCTTAGGCTATACCCTCATTGCTCCTAGTACGCTACCCACCAACACCCTAGCGATTGGCTATTCCCTAGTCGCCATCGGGTTGCTAAGTTTGCTTTCCTTCAAGGCGTTTCAATCCAAGAAAGCATGGGTAAAACCCTTTCAAGTTGGGCTTATAGCTCTGTTTCCTGTATTGGGTATTACCATTTTCTACCTTTGTTTTTCAACGGCATTGGCGTACAAAAAAAGTGTCAGACCCTTACTTGTTGAGCTTGCCAAACAACGCCCTGATTTTGCTAAGCAACCCGCTCTGTTTTTGGGTAGTGCTCCTTCGTTTTCATGGTTTTACTACGGGCAAGAAGCCTTGGTTAACCAACAATTAGCCTTAGAAAAACAAGGGCTTGCCAAACCGCTCATTTTACCCGAATATGATAATACACCCACGTTACCAGCAGCCAGTGCTACCGTATTTAATCAACCTGTTGTAGCCATTGTTTTAAACCCAAACGAACCCCAAATTCTAGTGGCACAAAAAACACGTCAGGATTTAACGATTCGGCTACTAGCCAAAGAAGGGTATTATGCAGCCTACCTCGTTACCCGAAAATAAGTCAATAACCCTAGCCAACGATTTTTCAACAACTCCCATTGTTATTGAAGGAAACCTGCACGGTATGCCCATTGTAGCGGATTTTTCTCTGTCAGTGATTATTCCCGCCTATAACGAAGCAGAGCGGTTACCCCCCACCTTGGCAGATTGCGTGGCGTATTTAAGCCAGCAACCGTACCCGTGGGAAATTTTAGTAGTAGATGATGGTAGTACGGATGGTACACTAGCCAGTGTGTTACCGTTTCAGCAAGCTTATCCTGATAACGTTAAAACCGTAACCTACGGTAAAAATAAGGGCAAAGGCTATGCTGTTCAACAAGGTATTTTAGCCGCCCAGCAAGGGTATTGCCTACTATATGACGCTGATGCTGCCGTTCCCCTCGGTGATGTTGAACGATTTTTTTCCGCTTTAGTGGCAAACCCACACGCTGTGGTAATCGGTTCCAGAAATATTTCTGCCCCAGATATTGAACGTAGGGTAAAGTGGTACCGAAAGCTCATTGGGCGATGCTTCAACCTATTATTAGGACAAGTAACCCCCACTATTGTAGATACGCAATGCGGCTTTAAGCTAATACCTACCGCCAAAGCCCAGCAATTGGCAACGCTTCAACAAGAAAATGGGTTTGCTTTTGATGTGGAATATATTCATTTAAGCCAGCAATTGGGGTGGCAAGTGGTGGAATGTGCTGTGAATTGGCACCATGTGCCAGGCTCAAAAGTTCATTTAATGAAGGATAGCTGGCGAATGTTTTTAAGCGTGCAACGCATTGGCAAACGCTCTGCCAGTGGGGAGTATGGGTCGTTTCATACGGATTGATACCGATTCTCATACCAATTCAATCTTTGAATTGGTATTAAAACGGGCGGATGCAATCCGCCCGTACAGTCGGGTAATTATTTAAAACATTACAAATAGTAAAAAGTTTAACTACTTTTTAGGTTAGACTTAACTAAAGTTAGTTGAAAATTAACTACTTTTTAGGTTAGACTTAACTAAAGTTAGTTGAAAATTAACCACTTTTTAGGTTAGACTTAACTAAAGTTAGTTGAAAATTAACTACTTTTTAGGTTAGACTTAACTAAAGTTAGTTGGAAATTAACCACTTTTTAGTGGGAATTAAACTGAAACCGTGGGAACGGCTAACTTTAGTTCCGTGGCATGCAACCGACCATCCGCCACAAGCGGAGCCGTTACGGCCTGCACTAACCGATGCCTAGCCATCGTGTTTTTACCCACAAATGCTTCAGAACAAATGTAAATAACATAATGGTCTAGCGTGCCCGTCGTATCATAAACTTCTACCACACTATTGGGGAATGCTTCTTTCAAAATGGCGACTAAATTTTCAGCAGGAATCATGGTGGGTTTCTCTTTCAAAACAGATAAAGGGTATTGTAAAACATAAGCTTAGTATGCCAAAAACACGATATCCCTTCAAGTCCACCGAACCCCACGACGATAACCCTTATAGTATCCGTTTGAAAATAAGGGGTTGTATTTTGTTAAACCGATGGGTAGTTTTTTCATTTCTCGTTTAAACCCGTTATACTACTCAGGCAAACCCATGTCAATAGATCATAATAATTGATTATTAGGGTTGTTGCCGGCGGCGTACGCCGCCGGCAACAAC
>JAPLIO010000235.1 GCA_026389055.1 Candidatus Melainabacteria bacterium
CCCATACCCCCCGCAAAACAAAGGGGCTGCTCGCCGCCCCCTTTGTATTCCCCAGGGGAACAAGGGTCGATTGGTTTCTTGCACGTTGGCAACAGGCTTGGGCGGAAGCTAGAGGCTCCCTAATTGCCCTGCTTCACTTCGTTCGCACCAGCCTATTGCCAACTATTGATTGGCTAGAACCAACGCAGACATAAACTTTTTAAAAGACTCTAATCTTTACGAAACAACCAATTGTAACAAAAAAGATACAATCAGTTGTCCCGTTTTTTCTAGGTTTCATCCTCTTTTTGGAGGATGCTTTTCATAAATACTACAAAAGTAGTTAATTGAATCAAAAAAAACTGGCATTTTCATACCCGCCACTGGTATAATAAAATTCTACTACTTAAGTAGTTAGGTATTCGTATTCGTTTGGATGTAGTTCGTTAAAATTCAAGGCACTAAAAACTTAATTTTTAAAATTTTTGTTCGCTGTGCATCAGTCTATTCCCCTTTTGGAGTCAAGGGGAGTTTAATTGAACTTGTTGTTATTCTCTTTTTCTATCCCTACCCCTTAATGTTCTCATTGAATCCGTTGCTAAAGTTATTTAGCTATTACTTATGTTGCCTATTTTTTTTAATAAACAAAAGGAGCCTACTTATGATGATGACCTCTGTAAACCCTCAATTAACTTACTCGGTTGATTTCCTTTCGGCACCCATGCAAGGCATCGAAGAAGTCGATTTATTAAAACGCTTACAAGTAGCCATTGAAGCAGGAAACCTAGCTAGTAAACTCATTCAAGAAGCTTTTAAAAAACAACGGGTGGGTGGGCAACCAGAATCCACCGCTAAAGAAAGCGATGATAGAGATTTACTAACCCAGTTAGATGTGGCGTGTGATGATGCCATTCGATGTTTTTTACGCCAAAACTTTCCTGAAGATTTCCAATTAACCGAAGAAAGCTACCAAGAAGGGTGGCCCTTTACGCTAGAATCCACTTGGGTGGTAGACCCGCTAGATGGTACCCGTAACTTCGTGCATGGCTTCCCTTGTTGTGCGGTTTCAATTGCCTATTTAGTGCATGGTAAACCCAAACTAGCTGTTGTAATTGACCCCCTTCATGACGAAGTGTTTTATGCCTTAAAAAACCACGGTGCCTTCCTAAACGGGCAACCCATTACCACGTCTCCTACCCCGCAATTGGCTGATGCTCTTGTTTCCGTGGGTTTCCCCAACGCTGCAGGTGGTATGTTCCGTGAAGAAAGCGATTTATTCCTGTTTGCCGTGCAACGGGCGAATGGCGTGCGTCGGTTAGGGGTTGCTGCGTTAGAAATGGCGTATGTTGCTGCGGGCAGGTTAGATTCTTTCTGCCAGCTGGGGCTTTCGCCTTGGGATGTGGCAGCGGGTTATTTATTGGTGCAAGAAGCAGGCGGGCTAGCAACGCAGTGGCACGGTGAAGCCGTTTCATTTGCTGATAGACGCTTCAGTGTGCTAGCTTCAAACGGGTTGCCTTCTATTCATTGGGCAATGCAGGAGGCTTGTCAGCTGACAGGGGTTCCGCAACGGACAAGGAGAGCCTACAGTCGTCTGGTATTTTAGGCAGCAAGATTTGTTTTGTTAGTTTTTTCTTTGCTTTTTACGGGGCGAACGTCTAGGTGTAGACGATTCGCCCCCTTTTTTATGCCAATGCAAAAGTTAAAAGCAGTGTTTTATCATTGATTGTCCCAATAATCATGCTGATGCAGAATAAAAGGACAGTTTTCAAAGCGAGGCTTTAAGAAAACCCTGAAACAGGCGAAAACCATTGCCAATAAAGCAGTTCAGCCTTTAACAGCCATTACAAAAATAGATTTTTGGGCTCATATTCATGTTTATTTGACCCTAACCTTTTATTCTGCATCAGCATGATTAACGGGACAACAATCAAGGTTAGTTTAACTAAGTTATACTAATTAAAAGATTTAATTAAAAGATTAAATAGCGTGTTCTTTCATCGATTGTTGTTTCAGTCTTTAGCTGGTTGGTTTGTTAGGGGGTGCCTGTTTGGGCACCCCCCATGAAGCCCTAGCCCGAAGCGATTAACCTTAATTGGAAACGCCTACCCTACCCACCGATACCAAGCGATTACCGTATCGCCATAGGCTAATTCTCTCTCCAACACCAATTGAGGGTGCGTGGTTTGAACCGAAGCCTGCCAAGCCTTAAACGCAGGCTCCTTCAACCCATGTTCCAACAAAACCGAAGCCCCTTGGGCTAGCCAGTCTGGCGTTAAAAGCCGTTGCATAACCCCTTCCCACCCAGCAAAAGAATAAGGCGGGTCTAAATAAACCAACGAAAACGGCTGCCCCAACAAATTTTTGCCCGAAAGCACCTGTTCCAACGACCGATTCACCAGCCGATAGGTTGCTGGCAACAACCCTAGTTGCTGCACATTAGCCTGAATTTTTCGGCAATGTGATGCCTCCTTTTCAACCGCTAATACTTGCGTAGCCCCTCTGCTTAAACATTCTATGCCAATAATGCCACTGCCTGCAAAGCCATCTAACACCGTGGCTTGCACCACTTCCGCCCCCAAAGAATCTAACAAACTTTGCCGAACCCTACCACTGGTTGGGCGTACCGCATTGGAAGCCACCGTTTGAATACTTCGCCCTTTAAACTTTCCCGCAATAATTTTAAGGCTCATCATCATCATCATCAAACTAAGCCTTAAACTCAGTGGCAGAAGGAATAATAGAAGATAAGGGCGGGGGTGGCGAAAACGCTTCTTTCACGGGTAAGGGTAGCTGACTATAATAACGCTTCAAGGCTTGCACATAAACGGAAAACCTGAAAAACCCTAAGCCCGCCCAAACAAGGAAAAGCCCTGCTTCAAAGGCTAAAATAGACCCCCAAGGCAGTACAGACGTAACTAAGTCATGCAAATCAAAAAACCAAAAAAGCCCCAAAACCCCAGCCCCACAAAGCAAGCTATAAACCCACAAGCCCACATGGTAGCCCCAAATAAGCGGCGACTGTTTAATAATGCGTAACGACCGATTAAACACCACGGCAGGCGATTTAAACGGTTCCGTAATAGCGGTACAAGTACCGTAACAGGAAGCACCCCATTCCCACAACCCGTTGCCTGAAATAATAAGGGCAAATAGCATCGCCAATTGGGTTAAAAACAACGCCAAAATAAAAAACATCGGTAGACGAAACAGGGGGGTATCCATCCACCAGCTAAACAAGGTGAGTTCCACCCAAAGCAACAGAAAAACGCTGGCAATGGTAATGACACTGGGCAATACAATCCTTGTAAACCGATAAACCAACCAACGTAACAGGGCTAAAAATGAATACCGTGCTTCCGAATGAAAATCCACATGCAACGGATGCGGTCTATCAAAATAGCTTGCCCATGCACTGGTGTAAACGAGCTGTAGCCTCAACCCAATTTGCCCTAACCCCAAAACGGCTAGCAACCCGAACGTACCTGCTTTTAGGTAATACAACAACGGCAATGAAAGTGCTTCGCCGTGGAGCAGTTGGTCTGCCTGCCCAAGCAGGGGTTCTAGCAACAGTTTTCCGCCCAACAAAGTAAGTGGTAATAACAGCAGCCAAGCCACGAGTAACGGCACTACTTTGGGGGGTAGTAACCAATAATATAGCTTTGTGGTAGCGGTAACCATCCCCATCATGGGTATTTTTCCTTAAAGCTGGTGGTAGATTACTTTAGTTTAATACAAGCAACCCAAGATTGGAAACCTAATTCGTCGATTGATTAACATCTAACAAAAAGCTAAACGCTCCATTTTTGCTAGATTTTATTGAAATTGTTAGTTTCAAACCATATCCAGTTGGAGACAGGCTGGTGCGAGCGTAGCGAAGCAGGGCAAGTAGGAAGCCTCTAGCTTCCGCTCAAGCCTGTTTTCAACGTACACGAAAGCCTATTAACCAGTTGTTCCCCTGGGGATTACAAAGGGGGCGGTGAGCAGCCCCTTTGTTTTACGGGGGTGTGGGGGGTGGTTAAACACCACCCCCCATGAAGCCCTAGTCCGAAGCGGTGAACCAGTCCGTATTCTCAGAAAAAGTATAAAAGTAAATCTAGTTAGGCAGTAAACGTCGATTGGTTCAACTTCTGCTTGAGGAATGCTTCAATAAATTCATCCAACTTCCCATCCATCACACCCCCCACATTCGCCGTTTCATGCCCCGTACGATGATCCTTCACCATAGAATAAGGGTGCAACACATAAGACCGTATCTGGCTACCAAAGTTAATATCCACCACCCCACCCCGAAGGGCATTGATTTTGGCTTCCTGCTGGGCAATTTGCAACGCCAACAACTTCGATTTTATCAGCTCTAACGCAATTTCTCGGTTTTGGTGTTGGCTGCGTTCCTGCTGAACCCGAACCACAATACCCGAAGGTTTATGCGTCATTCGCACCGCCGTTTCCACCTTGTTCACATTCTGCCCACCAGCCCCACCAGCCCGCATGGTATCTACTTCTAAGTCTTCAGGTTTAATCTCAATATCCGCCGCTTTAACACCACTAACCACAGGGCTCACTTCAATAGAAGCAAAGCTCGTCTGCCGTTTGCCATTACTATTAAACGGAGAAATTCGCACCAGCCTATGCACCCCTCGTTCCGCTTTGGCATAGCCATAAGCATAAGCCCCAGAAAGCCGAACCGTGGCACTTTTTAGCCCCGCTTCTTCGCCAGCAGATTCATCCACCACCTGCACGCCATAGCCCCGAATTTCCGCCCACCGCAAGTACATCCGAAACAACATTTCCGCCCAGTCCTGAGCGTCCGTGCCGCCCGCCCCTGCATTCACGGTTAGCAACGCATCCGATTGGTCATATTCTTCGCACAACACCTGCTCCAGCTCCCATTTGCGAATATCCGCATCAAACGCTTCCAATTCCAGCCGAAGTTCGGCATAAAGCGTTTCATCCTGCTCCACCTCCGCTAGGTCTAGCAAATCTTTAGCGTCTTCAAACCGAGCAAACCAGCCCATGTATTTCGTTTGTTGAGCCTGCAATTGAGCCAACGCCTGTAGCACTAAATGGGCTTCTTGGGGGGTGTCCCACAGGGTGGGGTCTACGCTTTGGGCTTCAAGGCTAGCCAGTTTTTCAAGCCGTTCAGGGTTAGAAGCATAGCTTTGCACCACGGAAAGCCGAGGTTGTAGGTCGGTCAGGATTTTTTTCAGTTCTATCAGTGGGGGAAGGGTAGTGGACATAGGTTGCCTTTGGGTAGCAGAAGGAATGGCAGTTAGCTACTTTTATTATAAAGCAAATACGTCCGCATATAGTTTTAAAATAAACGCTTAGTAATACCAATTGAAAGTTTATACTGTTAAGCGGTTGGAAACACGCCCACATTACCACCCGAAACGATACAAACGACTAGTCGTTTTTCGGTCGGTGTATATTCTTCACGGTTGAGTGCGGTGTAAACCGTCGCCCCTGAAGGACCTTCTATTTTGTCGCCCAAATCATTCAAGGCGTACTGCATGCCCCAAGCCATCATATCATCGGAAATTTTGAACTGCGGAATACCCAAGGTTTCAAACACTAGCTGATTCCCTTCCGCTACGGATTTCACCCGAATGGCATCGCCATATTTGGTAAATAAGTTTTGTAACCGCAAGCCCACAAATTTTAAATCTACCTGCCGAAACCGAGCGTCCCACGCCGCTGCCATGCGTAAAGCCGTTGCGGTACCCGCCAATAGCCCGCCACCCCCAATGGGCGAAACCACTACCACTTCTTCAATTTCAGGGCGTTGTTGTAGAATAGGGCTTAACTGGCGAAAAAGCTCTAAGCCAATGGTACCCTGACCAGCTACAACCCATGGGTTACTGAAGGGGTCTAAATAATAACCATCGCCCCCTAGTTGCTGGGAAATAGCCCAATCTCTCGCTTCATCAAACGTATCACCCAAATACAGTACGCTGGCATCTACCCCTTTGTGCCGAACGCCTAAAATTTTACTGTTAATCGTTTTCAATTTTATTTCAGAGGTATTATTGGGTACGACGATTTTCACTTTTTTAGGATGTAATAGTTCCGCCGCTTTTAAAATACCTAAAGCATGGTTTCCTGTGGAAACCGCCAAGAAGTTGTCTTCGCCTGAAGTATCCATCACCCGCTTCATACCACAAAAAGCCCCTCGGGCTTTGTAGGCTTTAATGGCGGTTTGGTCTTCGCGTTTATAGAACAAATTGGGTACGAGTTTAGAGGCATCTAACGCCGTAACCGCACTAGAAAGCTGATTACCCAACGTTCTAGGTTTCAGGCTTAAGGCTTTGCGAAAAGGTTGAATCAGCCTATCTGCTTCTAAAATAGAGGTGTACAAATGCAACAAGGGAATGTAAGCTTCAACAGACATACCATTAGGCAACCCTGGGATGTTAATTCGCCCATTGGCTTCCATCACAGGTGATTCGACCCCACAGAGGGCTGCTTTGGGGAATAGGCAAGCATCTACTTTTTGATAAAGTGATAAGTCTGCAGATTCAGTCGAACTTAACATCAGTGGAATATACCTTATTGATTATCCTAAAGAAAAACCAGTAAAAAAGCAGGAGGTTTATGGTATTAATATAAACCTCCCTAAAGAGTTTGGTGTTAGTTTTTTTGACGGTCTACCAATTTACCATCTTGAAGCCAAGGCATCATGGCACGCAATTTACGCCCTGTAACTTCCAATGGGTGGTTAGTATCGGCTTCTACCAACTGTTTTAACCGAGGCATACCCGCACGCACATCGGCAGTAAATTCCCGAGCAAATTCGCCACTTTGAATTTCTTTCAAAATGACCTTCATGGCTTCTTTAGTTTCAGAAGTTACCACCCGAGGTCCACGCGTTACATCGCCATAGCGAGCCGTATCGCTAATGGAATAGCGCATATCAGCAATGCCACCTTCGTACATTAAGTCTACAATTAACTTCAGTTCGTGTAAGCATTCAAAATAAGCCATTTCAGGAGGGTAACCCGCTTCGGTTAACACTTCAAAACCCGCTTTAACCAAGGCAGCAGCACCACCACAAAGGACGGCTTGCTCACCAAATAAATCGGTTTCAGTTTCATCTTTAAACGTGGTTTCAATCGTACCACCACGACCACCACCCACGCAGGAAGCATAACCTAAAGCCACTTCTTTGGCTTCGCCTGAAGCATCTTGATAAACCGCCATTAAACAAGGAACGCCACGCCCTTTTTCAAATTCGCCACGCACCAAATGCCCTGGCCCTTTAGGGGCAACCAAGAAAACATCCACATCTGCAGGAGGCACAATGTGTTCAAAATGCACGGAAAAACCGTGGCTAAACATTAAGGCTTGCCCAGCTTTCAACTTGCCTTCAAAATGAGCCTTGTAAACATCTGAATGGTAAACATCTGGAATTAAAAACAAGATAATATCTGCCCATTCAGCCGCTTGATCTAAATCAATGGCTTCCAACCCAGCAGCAACCACTTTTTCGGCTGTAGCAGAACCCGCACGCAATGCAATTTTCACTTGGCAACCAGAATCTTTTAAATTCATGCTTTGCCCAAAGCCTTGGCTACCAAAACCCAAAACGGCAATTTTTTTGCCCAAAACTTTGGTTTTGCTCATATCCGCATCATAGTAAACTTTCAAACCCGCTTGAGGGGCTACAGAACAAGAAGACATCATCATCATCACGGAGAAAACTCTCTTTCTAATTTAATAAATAGGACAAGTTACAAAAAACAAAAAAAATAAAGAAACCAAACATAGTTTAAACCAAACATAAACCCGTTACGTTAAAAATAAGCCTTAAGCAGACCGTTCTTTGATAGGGGTTAACAAATGGGGTTCTTCTGCTAAGCCTGCTGAGGGAACCAAACTAGCAGATAACACATAAATTTGCTTTTCCAAGAACTTCACCAGTTTTTGAACGCTAAACAAATCGGCACTATGAAAAGCCATGGTTACAGAAAGTGTATCCGTTTTCGCACAGAAGACGGATTGAAATTGGGTGGGAATCCAACCACGGTGGGTAATAGCACCCAGCACTCTATCTAAACCGCCAATTCTGGCTTGCAACGTGCAAGTAATGGTTTGAAGTGGTTCAGTAATAGGAGTAGTAGTTGTATTGATTGGGATAGCAGCAGTGGCTGAATTCATCATCATCATCATCATTGAGAGTTAATCGCCTTTCTTAAAGTTTAGAGCTTATAAGCAGTACAAATAAAAAGGTTCGTTGTTAGTTAATTTAAGCATTATCTGTAAGCATTTCGTCGTTAGAAGCCCCTGACGGTACCCAAGGGTAAACATCGACCTTTTCAACAACCCGAATATCAATAATAACGGGTCTATCAGTAATCGCAAAAGCCTTTTGAAGCACTGCATCTAATTCAGAAGGATGTTTAACCGTAAAACCCACCCCACCGAATGATTGGGCGAATAATTCATAATCTGGCGAAAACATTTCCGCTTCACTTTCACGCCCGTACATTTTACCTTGCCATTGCCGAATCATCCCCAAATAACTATTGTTGATAATGGCTACTTTAACGGGCAGCTTGTATTCTTTGGCAGTTGCCATTTCTTGTAACGTCATTTGAAAGCTACCATCGCCCGCAATATCCACCACGCAAGCATCAGGAAATGCGGCTTGAATACCAATAGCAGCAGGGAAGCCAAAGCCCATGGTACCTAGCCCACCTGAAGTAATCCAGCTACGAGGGCGGTCTAAATTATACCGTTGAGCAGACCACATTTGATGCTGACCCACTTCCGTAGTAACAAAGGCATTTTCTTTAGGCAAATTAGCGAAAATTCGTTCAATGGCATATTGAGGAGACAATAAATCTGGGTGCCGAGGGGTTTCCGTTCTGCGTTCACGCCAAAAGGCTATTTGTTTAAACCAATCCGCCCGTTTGCTCAGGCTTTCTTCTTGGGCGTGCATGGCATTATCGCTTTTAGCCATAATGGCTTGTAAAACCCCTTTAATATCGCCTTGAACGGGCAAGCAAGAAGCAACGTTCTTGTTCAGGTTGACGGGGTCTAAATCAATATGAATAATTTTGGCTTGCTTAGCAAATCGTTCTGCATTGCCAGTTTGCCTATCATTGAGGCGATTACCAATGACTAACAATACATCCGCTTTAGCAATAGCAATGTTCGCCCAATAATGCCCGTGCATGCCTGTAAAGCCCATACAAAGCGAGTGGCTTGTAGGGAAGCCACCTAAACCCATGAGCGATAAGCCAACAGGAATTTGAAACCGTTCCGCAAAAGCTAATAACGCTTCAGAAGCTTCTGAATTGATGACACCACCGCCCGATAAAATAACAGGGCGTTCTGCTTGGCTTAACAAGCCAAGAATACTGTCAATATCTTCCGCCGTGTAAGATTCCGATAGCTGATAGCCCGGTAAATCCAACTGCACCTGCCCATAATCAAACGGGGTTTTAGCGTTGATGATATCTTTAGGAATATCCACCACAACGGGGCCTGGTCTGCCAGTAGTGGCTACATGGAAGGCTTCTTTAATGGCTTCAGCCAACTTTGTTACATCTCTCACAATAATGTTATGCTTGGTGCAAGGCCGAGTAATGGCTAAAATATCCGCTTCTTGGAAGGCGTCTTGCCCAAGGAAAGCCGTCGGCACGTTACCTGTAATAACGACCAATGGGGTTGAATCATAATAAGCATCTGCAACGCCCGTAACAATGTTGGTAGCACCTGGCCCTGAAGTTACCAGCACAACGCCCGCTTTGCCTGTAGTTCTGGCATAGCCTTCTGCCATGTGGCAAGCCCCTTGTTCATGCCGAACAAGGTAGTGCTTTAGCTGCGGATAATCCACCAAGGCTTCATAAATAGGCAGAATAACCCCACCGGGGTAGCCAAAAATGCTATCCGTCCCTTCGGCAATGAGCGACCGTAACAAAATATGAGCCCCTGAAAGTGGTTCCGTACTAGCCAAGCCACTATGGCTCCACTGGGAACCAAAGGCAGAAGCTGCTGCTGCTTGAGCGGGCGTTGTTTGTGTTGCAGGGATTAAAGATGCCATCATCATGGGTCGGAATTTCCATTCAATTGGGGTGGTTTTCTGAATTAGGGTTGTTTTACAGTACCATAATCAAACAATTGTAGCAAGTCTTTAGGGTACCGTTGTTACGAGCGTAAAATCAGGCGAGTTTTTGTTCTTTGGCTAGTTGAGAAGCTCCTCGTAGGTGGCATTGGTGTTGCATAAACTGTAAAGCTTCTCGTTCTCGTTGCATATTGGCTTTGAGGGCTTTCAAGGTATCCAACGGTAAGCCTTCTAATACTTCAGCTGGTAGCGTGCCACCGTTGGCCAAGTACAGTTCACGGTACAGCCGATAAGCGTCGTTGGTGTAGCCTTCATAGCCTTCGTTAAACGCCATCCAGTGGTATAGCTGGTGTGCCCAAAACGTCCAGCCATTGAAGGAAATAGGCACGATGAAAATGCCTTTTTCCATTGCCACTTCGGTTTTTAACACGGGGTAACGCACAGCTAAAATATGGCGAAGAGCCTCAAAAGCTTCAGTGGCTTGCGGAGACACAAACCCCGGCATTAACCCGAGCGATTTCAAGAGCGTTTCAATGGGTTGCGTTAATTTATCTAACACCACAACAGGGGTGCCATAAGTGCTGCTAATACCCGCTACCAGTGTTTTAACCGAAGCGTCGTGGGTTTTCATCCACGCATCTAACGGGGTAAACAAAGGCGGAATAACGATTGGGCTGTTAGGGTGTTTTCCTGCGGAAAACGTGTCGGAAGCTGGAGATGAAAACGGGGTGGACATCATAAGAAGATTATTCCTAATAAATTTTAAAAAGAAACGAATGATTGTAACAATTTTAAAAACAAAATCGTTGCCTTATTGAGGCTTATATAGGCATAAAAACAACTTTCTCATAATTTGTTCGCTTTAATGTAAAGCTTCTTAATAAAAACAGGCAATTTATTTAGGCAGGATTACTTTATTAAAACATCCAAACTAACAGTCAAAAAACAATCGCCCCCCTATTACAGACCTCCCCCCCCCGCCTATCAGAAAGACCACCCCCACCATGATGATGAATACTCAATCCTTCAACGCCCTTTCTTCTTTTTCAGCCAATGTTGAAAACAACCACTTGTTCGCTGAAATTGAGGCTTCTTTACAGCAAGCTGAACGGATGGCATTAGGTTTAACGCCAGAGTTATTGTGGAAAGAGTTAGTTCAAACGGTTGAACACCACATAAAATTGGCTGGCTGGTTAAAGCAAAGCGTGGCAGATAGCTATCCGCATTTGGTACCTGCTTTTGAAAGAGTGGAAGCCTTGCTTGGCAGCATAGTAAAACAAGCCCCAACCGATGGGTTAAACACCTTGGCTACGTTAAGTGATTTACACTGGCACATTAACCAAGCAGGGTTTTCTACTGAATATATTCGGTTAATTTCCGTATTAAGCCAGTTTGTTTGCAGCTGGATGGGGTTATACCAAGGTGCAGCAAGCTTACAAACCCCTATTGAAGCGTTAATTAACTTACAAAGTACGCAGTATATGTTGATTGCCCAAATGCAGTTGTTGGAAGGCGAAGTAACGCAGAAAGTGTTGAGCTTTACCCAACACCCTATGCACGATATTTTACTAACCATTCAAACCAAATTTCCTGTGGCGAAACAGGGGTAGATTATTAAACGGCGGTAGCCAGCGTGTCTTCTAACGTAATGGCCATGGCACCCGTTTCTTTGCTAATTGCCGTTAAACCCACAACTAATTTACCCACAGGCACAGGGGCTTCCCACTTAAATTGAAATACCGCCACCTGCTTATGTGCCACCGCCAATGGGGCTTCAGCGTTCAATGCCGTTACCGCTACAGCAGGTTGTAAATCAGTACCCACCTGCAAGGTGGTTAAATCAACCGAAGCCCCATTAAGCGTTAAAGCTTCCACCCCTATTAAATGACCCAACAAAAACGGATTTTCCAACCGAAAAGAAACGCTATCCGCCGAAACACGCTGTAACGAATTCTTCACCCAAAGGCGTTGTAATAAAAATTTAGGAATAATCATGAGCTCAAGTGACTCCTTTTTTAATGTAGGAAGCTCTGAAAAAGGTTTCAGAAGGATGGGATAACGAGGCACGAGGAACGCAATGACGGGCGTTTAGCCTAACTAAATAACCGAATGAGTACCGCAGTAACAAAGTTAGCACGCCTTATGGAGACTTTTTCAGAGTTTCCTATAGGCTATGAAACGGAAGGGTAGTTGGCGGAAAGGCTTATTTGGGGTAGCAAAGGCACTATGGCTTCAAGGGTTAAGGGGTCTGAAAATGAAACACACTTTAACGATAACAATAACGGACAATCTTCTTTAATGAGGCTGGGTAATAAAGGCAGATAAAAAACAGTCTGTGCTTGGCATTCGCTCCAATAACGACCCATTAGCACGCCACCCAAATAAATATCAACACGATCTGCTAAGGGATTTTCTACAGGTAAGGTAAGTTGAAGTGCTAAAATAGCCTCATTTTGATTTCTCGGTAGGGGTAAAGGCGTATTTATCCACAGTTCCGTATCGCAGGTATGTTCCATTGGTAGGGTGGTACCCACCCAATAGAGTTTTTCCAGCACGTTTTGCCCATTCAGTAACAAAGATTTGACACCCGCTGTTTGGTCTAAATCATCATGGAATCCTTTGGTTCTGCCAAAGCTATCGGTATAAAGCCATAGGTAGTTCGGGGCGTTTTCACGCCAAGTACTGGCTAAAACATGAGCCAATTCCACGTCTGGCGAATCTTCCAACGCCCCTTTTGAATTGGGTTCCCAATCGGTATTGCTTGCTAGTAAGGTTTTGTTGAGGTAAAGCTTCCATAAATGCCCTGCTTGTAAGCGAAAAGAATCAGGTAGCGGGGTTTCTGCGGAAAAGGCGTAGCTCCACCAATGAGACCCCAACACACCCGGCGGGCTACCACTCATAGAAAGTAAAGCTGTATCATTCAGGCTACAGGGTACTAGCGGTTTGGTGGAAAACTGCCAATTTAATGCCGTTTCAATGGGTAATAACAGTGAAGATTTTAATGGTTGAAATGATTGCTGATAGTAGATGTCTCGTTCAGGTTGAAACGGTAGCATACTGGCATTGCCCACCCACGCAATATAAACCGTTTCAACTTGCTGGATTTTCACGGTATGCTCATCGACGGCTTCAGGTAATGAAACCACATGGGTTTTTCCGCTAGGGGAAGTTAGCTTTACTTGGGAGGGGGCATCGCCCGACAGCCACAGCGTATCAGCAGATTGATAGAGGACGGGCGTTGTGGCGTAGTTCAATAACCACCCAAAGGCTAAGGGCTGATACCATGGTACAATCACCACATCCCACGGGGGAACGGTTAGGTCTATCGTTTCGGTTAAATCCGTTTGGTTGGTAAGGGTAACGGCTTGCGGTAATTGGCTTAAATTTCTTAGAAATAGCCATTGCCCCCCGTTGTCTTCAACATTTTGACGAATTTTCAAGCATAAATCCAAGTTAGAAATAGAAACGGCTGATTGGCTCAATTCAATGGCTTGGGTACTCGCCAAAGCGGGGAATGCCTCTAGTAAATTATTCAGTTGGCGGGCTTCATAAAAATGAGGGCGTAAATCACCACTTTCCCCAATGATTGCTGCAAAATCATAGCTAGTAAGGGTATCTGTACTGCCTAAATAGCCCCAATTAGTGCCTCCGCAAGCGTGGTAGTGGTTAAAAATGGTAACACCTTGGGCTATTAAACTTTTGGTAATTAACCGAAAAGCTTCCACTCCCAAGCGTTTAAGCACTTGTTTATAGGGTAAGCCTTTCCAAGCGGTAAACCAGCCTGCTTGGCTTTCTGCAATATGCAAAGGGCAGTGTGGCACCAGTGGTTTTACTTGGGCTTCCAGCATATCGGTTTGGGCTAAAAGCTCATGGGCTAAGGGCTTCCAATCTTCAGAAAGTTCGGTAATGGGGTAGTGGTCTAGGGCGTATAAATCTACCACATCGCTAAAGCTACCGTAGCCGTATAAATCATTATGGCTAAGTGGGCAAGTAGCCCCTAAACGTTTAGCTAAAGCCACTAAGGCTTGCATGTAATCTGGTTCCATGCCTTCGGTGGCGTATTCATTTTCTACTTGAACCCACAACAAGTTGGGGGCTTTAACAAAAAATGGAAAAACCGCTTGCCACCATTCTTCTACAGCTTGAAGAAACGCAGGGTTTTCAACCGCCTGCCCTTCCTTACGACACCTTGGTACAATAGCAGGGTTGTTAATAACCCATTCAGGCAACCCCCCACCGCTTACTTCGGCGTTAATGTAAGGGCCAGGCCTTACAATTATCCAAAAGCCCAGTGCTTCAAGCATCTCAAACAACCGAGCTAAATCTCGAATGCCTGAAAAATCGTATCTGCCTGAAGCGGGACTATGAAAGCTCCAGCACAGGTATAAATCAATGGTATTATAGCCTGCCTGTTTTAGCTTTAACAACCGTTCTCGCCATAAGCGTGGGTTGGGTAGACGAAAGTAGTGAAACGAAGCACTGCGAATAATCTGCCGTTTGCCATTGATGGTACAGCTATAACCATCAAATGAAAACGAAGACAGGGTGGTGGGGTGGTGGTGGGGTGAAGGGGGTGCGTTCATCACAACAGGCAGGCACAGTCATTTTTATTAAAGTTGGGGGGAGCGTCATTGCTTATTAGTGTAGCATAGTTCACTGTGTTGTGCTTGTGGGGGTCGTCGTAACCTCCATTAAATATGCTATAGGAACCTCTGTAATACCAAATTAAAGAGTGAATAGGTTTAACTAAATTTTAGGTTAAAATCAACTACAATTTAGGTTAAAATCAACTGCTTTTTAGTGGGGCATCCTTCGCCGTATTCTTTCAGAAAATAACGTTATATAGCTATTCCAAAACACTAATGAGGTACTCATCCTATGTAGGGGCGAACTCTTGTGGTCGACCGCCCATGATGTAAGTCTAAACACATCATTTAATTGTTTAAGGGGTATTAAATGGCTCTGCTTAACTGCCCACGCAGGCAAGCCCCTAGCAGTTGTAACCCTTCATATTCTTCAAAAACAGGGGCTTGTAAACGCTCTAACCACTGCTTTGCTAGCCCTCTGGTTTCTTCGTTGGGGGAAACCGTCAATAAACATTTCAACAATACCCACAACAAATCTGGTTGACCCAACCACTCTTCCCACGCACGGCTATGAAGTTGAGCCTTCATTACCTGCTGTAGTTGCTGTTTTGCCCACTCTGGCCAAGCCGTTTGTAAACTAGCTAAGGCAATGCGTTTATTCAAGAAGGAATCCGTCGGCTCCTCATCCCCTTCTTGGTTGGCTTGTTGAACGGCTTTATCTAAATCCGCTTCTAAGGTTTCAAGCCAAGCCTGCAAGGCATTTTCTCTGTAGGTAAACCGAACCAACAACATCGCCAATGCTTCCTGCTTAATAGCAAAGGGCTGCGTATTAGCAGGCACATCTGCCGAAAGCTTTTCCAGTAACTGAAAGAGGGGTTCAGGGGTGTTTTCCACACGGTACTGCTTCACCAAGCGGAGAGCTTCTTTGCCAGACGTGGTTTCATTCTGCAAAATACCTTGAAGCAACGCCATGACTTCAGGGAGCAAGGCGTTTTTCTCTTCTTCGGTTAGTTGAGGGTCTGCCAATAAACGGTTGGCTAACACCACTAAATTATCTGAAAGAGCGGTAGGGTCTGCGGCTATTTGCCCCAAGCAAGCTTGTAAAAAGGTGAGCAGTAGTGCTTTGGTTTCTTGCCTTAGCGGAAATGCCCATGCTTCAATCGCTTTTAAGAGGTTGGGCTGTAGTGTTGTTTGGGCACCTTCCAATTGTTGTGTAGCAGTAGCCACCAATTGTTGAAGAACTTCGGGACGTTGGGGGCTAGCGAAATGCCCGCCTTGTAGGCTACCTTGGGCAACTAAGGCGGTTAAAGCCGTTTCTTGTAACAGAGCTTCTTCGGAAAGCAGGGCGTTTAAAAACAGGGGTAAAAATTTGTCTTGATTGAGATAGGCTAAGCCAGCTAAAGCATCTCGTTTTAATACAACAGGCTTGGTTTGCGAAGCGATTGTTTCTTCCAATAGCGTAATGAAAAATGTTTGAAATTCTTGATTGAATTCTGGTTGGAATTGTTGGGTTAAGTTCAACAAGCCTTGTACTTTACCAATAGTGAGTTCACCTTGTTCTAAAGTTAAAGGTAAAATGGTTTTTAAGGTTTGTAACTGTTGTTTTGCTTCAAACCAATTGGATTCTTGTTGTTCCATCAGGTTGAATTGTTGGCTAAGGCGGGTTTGCGTGAGCCTTGCCTTTAAATAACCTAACAGTAACCGATGAACCACTTGGTATTGAGGCACTGGGTTTTCGGTTGTTGGCAGGGTTGTTACCCTAAGTTGCCTCAAACACCCAAAAAGAAATAACTTTCTTAAAACCAAGGCTACATCGTTAATAGAAAGTTGTGGAGCGAGGGTCGTTATTTTTTCCATTAATGCCGGCACTTCAAACGGCTGGTAAGTTAACGCACTAACCGTGTGTTGTAAAGCTTCCCCGTAACCCACACCGTATTGAACCACGCCTAGCTGTAGCTGGGTTAATAAAAAAGCATGGCAATCGGTGGCTTGTTCCATTGCCAAGCCTGCTAGCCATCCCGTCACAGTCGCATCGGTAATTTCAGTATTTTCTGTTGTAACGGCTTGTGTTTTACGCTGTAGGGCGGCACATAACAACCCAATCCAATACGGGTTGCCTGGAGCTTTTTTATTCAGCCAATCATACACTATGGGGGTATGTAAAAACGAAGGCAACAGGGCTTGGTTTAAAATAAAAGCTTCTGTTTTGGCTTCAGTTAAAGCCGGTAATAATAGCTTAATACGCAATAAATTATAGAGTATAGGCCCTAAGCTTTTACCTAATTCATCGGTTCTTACGCCTACAATTAAGTGGAATGGTTGTTGCTTATATTCTTGAAATGCACTAGCTAAAGCCGTTAATTCCGTTTGATATTGCCAGCGTTTTTCAGCGGGCAATTGGGTTAGTAGCACATCCCAATTATCTATAATTAAGGTAAGCGTTGTTTCCCCTAAGGCTGCACTGCTAAGTTGTTGTTTAAAAAAATCTGTTATTTGAACGAGCGAAGCCACTAATTTTTTTTCAAATAATTGTTTTGCTTGTTCCGAAGTGGTTCGTTTTTTTGCCCATTGCACTAGGTTAGGCAGTAAAATTTGTTGACATTCCACTAATAAATTTATCCACGGGCTATCCAACGTTTGAACCAG
>JAPLIO010000002.1 GCA_026389055.1 Candidatus Melainabacteria bacterium
ATAATTCTCCCTTTGTAGGGGATGCCCCCCGTGGCATCCCGAATCATGATTTTACGCTATTTAAACGGTGAATTGGTATTAGACAAACACAGGAGATGTTTCGCATCCGCTCAACATGACGCTATTTAAACGGTGAATTAGTATCATAGGTGGTAGTGTGTATCTCTATCTCTCCATCATCTTTGTTACTAGGTTAACAACAAGATCTTTATTGTAGGGTTTTTCTACCTCATCTACTAGACTCTGTAGCCATTCATCTACCTCCTGTTTCACTTCTTCTGATATATCTTGCCTTTTGGCTAACTTCTCTTTTTCAATATGTAGTAGAGCTTGAAGGTGAGCCTTTGGCTCTTTTGCTAATGGATCTTCAGCCTGAGGCTGTTCGGTTGTTTGGTGTGTCGATTTCTCCTTGGCTTGAGGTGGTTCTGTTGTTTTGGGTTTCAATTCTTCGTTCTTGGCTTGAGGTGGTTTGATTGGTTGGGATTTCAATTCACTCTCGGCTTGAGAAACTTTAACAGGAGAAGCTATTTCTCCTTTTTTCCACCAATTAAAGTGCTTACCCGCAAAATAAATACCCAAGCCTGCTGTTATTAGTAGCGTTAATCCCCCTAGAATAGCGACGTTCTTATCACTCTCTTGAGGTTGTTTGGATGCTACAGCTGAAGCAGTCTGTTTTCTTTTTTTTGTTGTAACTGAACTCTTTTTGTTCTGCCAATCTGCTTCTGCTGAGTTAAACGAGTCGGGTTTTGATGCGGGAATATTTGTAGACAGGTTGGGAGAGGTTGGCAAAGCAGGACCATAGCCCACAGAGGGTTGTGGTGAATAAAGACTATTGGAATTATAAATCCCATGGTTTGAAAGCCGAACTGTTTCCATTGCATCACTTTCATTTTATTGATAGAGTACCTTGTCTCCTAAAATACACACATAAGCATAAAACCTTAAGTAGGCTATTTGATGCTAGCGGTTTCTTTTTTTCCTTATTAAAGAGATACCTTGTTTTACTACAAGCCTGCACTTTGCTGAATCAGTACATCTAGGTAGCGTTGCACTTTGCCCACATAGTACCAAGCCGCATCCGTCATGCCATTGCGTTCAATGGTGCCTTGCCCCACATAATAGCTACCAATGGCTTTACTCGCATCATCAGGAAACTTCTGCCCCAAAATTTGCAGATATTTCGCCGTACCTTGCAAATTCTGATACGGGTCAAACGAATCGTCTACACCTAACCAGCGGGCGGTATCATCCTTCAGCTGACCAAACCCCTTGGCATTACTGCTGGAAACCGCATCGGGGCGAAAGCTAGATTCTACGGCAATTAAGCTAGCCAGCACCCGAGGGTCTACTTCGTAGCGTTCGCCAGTATCTAACAACCAATAGGCTAGCACATGGGCTCCTAGCACATCCCACTTGGGGTTGGTCTTCCGAATAAAGCCAATCAGCAGTTGTTCTTGAGCGGTAGGGGCGGGTTCGTACCCTGTTTTCCATGGGCTAGGTAGGGTGTAAACGGTGCTAACACTAGGCGTTACGGAAATGGGCGGTTTCGGTTTTTTTCGGTGGAACACTTTTGAGAAAAACCGTTGGATAAAGTTCGTCTTCTTGGCATGTACTACTCTGCTAGTGCTTGAACCACTGCTAGCGGAAGGGAGTATGACGGTATAATTGGCACTGGCTAGTTGCTGTGGGGCTTCTGCTACGGCGGGCATAGCGTAGCTAAAGGTTTCTTCGGTGGAATAGGCGAGGGTATCTGCTTTGGCTAAGGCGGTTTTAACCTCCTCTTTCAACGCAAACGGGAAGGCTGAAACCGAAGCATTCATTAGCGTATTGGTAGTAGGTATTAGCACCAGTGGGGTGGTTTTTTCCGCTGGGGTAGCAACAAGGGCTATTTTAGGGGTGGTTGCTAGGGCTATTTTTTTGGTAACCTTCGGTATCGGCGGTTCAATGGCTTGAGTGGTGTGCGTAGTAGCTGTTAGTAATAGAATACTGAGTAGGGGAAGAGTGGCAGCAAGGGGAATGGCACGTTTTTTCATGGATAGAGAGTCCCTTTTCTAGGTGGATGATTGAAAATAACTGAGGTTATTATACCATAGGAAAGCGGGTCGTTCTCAATGAGCCTAGCACGTTACTTTTTGTTTTTACTTTTATCCGTTTACATACCATGCTATTTCCCCTCCCTCCCTCTTGATCTCTTTTGATACCACTCGTTATCTTTTAATTTTATTGGAGCTTTTATATGCGTACCCAGTTATTTTCTCCGACGGTTTGTTCGCCAAAAATTTCTTCGGCTTGGGGGACTTCGTTGTTGGCTACTTCTTCTGCTAAAGTAGTGCTTCAATCCTCTAACGGTGATACCTTCACCCCTGCCGTTTCAAAAGCCGAAAATCGTAGTGGTTTGAATACGCAGGCAGATCTAGAACATTTTGAAAGAAGGATCGCTAACTTTTTGACTGCATTTGAAACATCTAAGCATCAATTACGCCCTAAAATGATAGAACGAGATGGGCAACAGGTATTGACTATTTTCTTGGAGTATACCGATCGGTTAGGGAAGTCTTTTCATTATGAGTTAGGAAGAGGATTATCATGGGATAATACGCCCCATTATTATTTAGATTCTTGGGAATCTAACTTTGAAAGTCCGAGGGTTCGTCTTTTTGAATCGCACAAACCAACCATGAGAATAATAAACCAAATAGCAAAATCTCTCAATACCGTTCAAGTTTTTTCTAATGGTGACGGTTATTATGAATTAAGAAGGGATATAACCCCTAATCAAATAAAGTCCCCTCTTGAAATAACGTCTAACTCTGGAGCTTCTAACGGTATAATGGGAAAAGTTCAACGGGAACAGCAGGGAGAGGCGGTTCATGATTTTTTCGATAGAACTTTTGACCATATAATAAGCTTAATAAATAAAGTAGAAGAGGCTTCTTTGATAGTTGTTAGCTAAAGCCATTATGCTAGGGCTAAATACCCCTTTCCCCCTACAGAAGAAGACTTTAAGCAGAGGATGATATTTTGACCGTTTTTAGGCGGAGCTTTCTCTTTATCTGAGTGTTTGTCGAAGTCTTTAGAACCTTTTTCTATTTTTTATAGGTAAGCTAGGGGGTGAAACACTTTTTCGGGGCGTAGCTTGTAGTTGTGCCACATAGCCAACCCTAGAAATTGCTTTCCATCGGGAGCGAACACTTGGAATTGCTGATTATTCCTGAGTGGGGCGGGTGGCGAAAACTGGGTTTCTTCTAGGGGCATGCCGTTGAAAAATAAGGCTACTTCCGCTTGGGTTGCTAGTGAAATCTGCGGAAACGGTAAAAATTCAAAGGGGGGAATGAGCCAGCTTGTGGGGTCTTCTGCCGTTTGGAGGGTTTCAATCGTTACGGCGGTTTCTAGCGTGAACTTGCCGTGATTGGTTCTGATGAGACCTGTTAATGTTCCGAACGTCCCTAATTTTTCGGCAATGTCTCTCACCAAAGAGCGAATATA
>JAPLIO010000135.1 GCA_026389055.1 Candidatus Melainabacteria bacterium
AAAACGATACCTTGTTTCAAGAATTGACGGACGGACGTGGAGCCTTTAGGGCTTTTTTTAGTATTTGTTGGCGTTGGACGAGTCATAATCAAAACCTCTTTTATAATGTTGTTAAATAGTGATCATTTTTTATTGGGTGGCGGTTGTTGATTTGTTTACTTCAACAACCGTGGCAATACTGATTTTGGCTTGGTTTGGGGTATAATGCCACTGCTTAATAGCCCCGCACCCTGTACAGGAAGCAAAGCGGTTCATAAAGCCTAAATCTGCTTGAAAAGGCGGGGCTTGACCCACCTTAATCAATACATCACCAAACTCATTTGTGGTAATATGCAATTGTTGTTCAACACTAGGTTGAACTTTTAACACAAATGTTGTGGTGCCACACGCTTTACAGGTAAAGCCCATATCATTTCCTTTGTTTTGGTGTCGTAGTAGCAACGGTATTTTAAGTATAAAGCTGTTAATTAGTTTATCGGGAAGAGCCTGCCCTCTTTTGAAAGCGGCTAAAAAATTCATTAAAATGAATGAGCCTATGCCTTGTTTCAATACACCGTTGTTTTTTTAAAAGGATTTCCGCTTTGTGATATGTCAACATCCCACCGTTAGCCCTACTGCCCTTCACGATGCTACTTTTCCGTTAGCCCGTAAAGCCTTAGATTTCGTTGATGTTACGACGGTTACGAATTTGGCTATTTTAGGCTCTACAGGGTCTATTGGCACGCAAAGCCTTCAAGTCGTTGAAGCATTTCCTGAAAAATTTAAGGTGTTTGCCTTGGCAGCAGGGGGAAGCCAACTGGCAAGCTTTGCTAAACAACTGCTTAAATATCAACCCGCATTGGCTTGTGTACCCACCAATCAGCATCGGGAAACGGTTTTAAGCCTATTAAATGGGGTTTTTAACGGAGAAATTTTAGTGGGCGATTCTGGCGGGTTAGAAGCGATTGCTCAGCATGAAACGGTAGATAAAGTGATTGTTGGGCTAGTGGGTAGCCGAGGGGTTTCGCCTACGTTGGCAGCTTTGAAATCGGGAAAATTAGTGCTAACCGCCAACAAGGAAACCTTTGTGAGTGCGGGGCATCTTATTCAGCCTTATTTGTCTCAAGTGGTGCCGTTTGATTCCGAACATTCGGCATTGTTTCACTGTTTATGCCCGCATAAAAATCCGCAAGCAGTAGAAGCCTTGTGGTTAACGGCTTCAGGCGGAGCGTTTAGAACGTTTACTGCCCAACAGTTGGCTACCATCACCCCTGCTCAAGCGTTGAAGCACCCTAACTGGCAAATGGGAGCCAAAGTAACGGTGGATTCCGCCACGTTAATGAATAAAGGCTTAGAAGTAATTGAGGCTCATTGGCTTTATGGGGTATCCCCTAAAAAAATTAAGGTGGTGGTGCATCCGCAAAGTATTGTGCATAGCTTGGTAGAATTTGTGGATGGGTCTTTTTCTGCTAGTTTAGGGCCGACGGATATGTGTGTGCCTATTCAATATGCTCTTTCTTATCCGCACCATTGGGGTAGTATTCCTAGCGTGAAGCGGTTAAATTTATTGGAACTAAGCCGTTTAGATTTTGAACCGCCTAATCGACAGTTGTTTCCTTGTTTAGCTTTGGCGGAAGCTGCTTTACAGCAAGGTGTTTGGGCTACGGCTACGCTTAACACGGCGGATGAATTAGCGGTAGCCGCTTTTTTAGAAAACAAAATTTCGTTCACGCACATCCCCAAGGTCATTGAGCAGGCTTTACTATTAGCAGAACAGGCGGGGTGGCACCATACCCCGATGGATTTAGAGGCGGTTTTGGCTTTGGAACAGTGGGTTATTAGTCGTGCTTCAGTGTGGTTGCAGGGTTAAAGTTTAAGCGTTTATCGTAGTCTAAATGTTTTTCTTCAAGTTAGTTTTCCATACTGTTACCCTATGAATTGGTATGAAACGATGATGAAAACAGAAGTCTACTCTGATTTTCGTCCAGATAATCATGTCTATGCAGAATAAGGGGATATTTTTCAAAGCAAGGCTTTAATAAAACCCTGAAATAGTCGGAAAGTACCACCAATAAAGATTTTTAGCCTTTAAAGCCAGTTAGAAAAATAGGTTATTGTCCTGATAATCATGTTTATTTGACCCTGTCCTTTTATTCTGTACTGATACCAATTCACAGATTAAATAGCGTGCTTTCATCGATTGTCGTTT
>JAPLIO010000166.1 GCA_026389055.1 Candidatus Melainabacteria bacterium
ATTCGGCATCGCCATCTTTATACTGCCCAATGTTAATGCCCGTAATGGCAATATCCTTAAAGCCAGCATCTACCATTTGTTGCACTTGGCTAACCACTTGCCCAACGGGTAAGCATCGGCTAGGGCCTCTGCCTTTCCAAATAATGCAATAGGTGCATTTGTAATCACACCCATCTTGAATTTTCAGGCTACCCCTCGTCCGAGCAATACCTGCTGAATTGCCAACAGAAGAAACCAGTTCTCGGCTTTTTTCAAAGTCATCTACCAGCATCATGGGGCCATCGGCTAAATCTGCATAGTAGTTTGAAAATTGAGTGGCTACTATATGAGGCAAGTTATCTTTAAAGTTGTTGCCAATAACAAAATCCACACCGCCTAAGGTTTGAAATGTTTCAGGCGAAACTTGAGCATAACAGCCTGTTACGGCAATGCGGGCAGAGGGGTTTTGTCGTTTTGCTTTGCGAATGAGCCTTCGGCTTTCGGCATCGGCGTTTTCCGTAACGGTGCAGGTGTTAAAAACGTAAAGCGAAGCGGGTTGAGACGCTTCTAAAATCTGCCAGCCGAGCGTTTTAAACTGTTCCGCCAAGGCAGAAGATTCTAACAAATTGGTTTTACACCCTAGCGTAATAAATGCAACGGTATTTAGGGCTTCAATGCTAAAGCTAGGCGATACGGTTTCAAGTGCAGTCGTCATTCTTACTAAACCAATTGATGTTCTTGCATGAAGTTGGTGTAAATTTCTTTGCCCGAAGTGAATGGCTCGTAAGTCATCATATGCTTATGGAACGGAATGGTGGTAGGAATGCCTGTAATGGCATATTCATCCAAAGCTCGTTTCATGCGTTCAATGGCTTCTTCACGGGTAGCACCGTGGGTAATTAGCTTACCAATCAGGCTATCATAATAAGGAGGGAAGGCATAGCCAGCATAGGCGTGGCTATCCACCCGAACACCTGGCCCACCGGGGGCTAAGTAGCCATCAATGGTGCCGGGCATGGGCATAAAATGACGGCTAGGGTCTTCGGCGTTAATACGGCATTCAATGGCATGCCCCCGAATCACCACGTCATCCTGCGTAAAGGCAAGGGGAATACCAGCAGCTGCTTTAATTTGTTCTTTTAGTAAATCAAAGCCTGTAATCATTTCGGTTACAGGGTGTTCTACTTGAATACGCGTGTTCATTTCCATGAAGTAGAAGTTCATATCAATATCAAACAACAATTCAATGGTACCCACGCCTTCATAGCCCAATTTCCGAACGGCTCTGAGGATTTTATTGCCCACTTGTTCCCGCAATTCAGGGCTAACCACTGGGGAAGGGGCTTCTTCAATCAGCTTTTGGTGCCTGCGTTGAATGGAACAATCCCGTTCGCCTAGGTGAACCACATTGCCGTAGCGGTCTGCCAAAATTTGAAATTCAATGTGCCGAGGTTTTAAAATGTATTTTTCAATGTATAAATCAGGATTCCCAAACGCTGCTAAGGCTTCCGCTTGGGCGGCGTTCATCATTTCTTCTACTTGCGATTCGTTTTCAATCAGCCGCATGCCTTTTCCGCCCCCGCCAGCGGTGGCTTTGGCTAGAATGGGGTAGCCAGCCTGTTTTGCCCATGCTTTCACAAGAGCAGGGTCTGTTATAATACCGTCTAGGCCGGGTACTACTGGCATACCAACGTCAATCATGGTTTGTTTGGCGGTGGCTTTGTCGCCCATTTGGCGGATGGATTCAGGTGAAGGCCCGATAAAGACTAAATCATGTTCTTTGCAAAGTTCGGCGAAATCGGCATTTTCTGCCATGAAGCCATACCCAGGGTGAATGGCTTCTGCCCCAGACATCAGTGCGACGCTGATAATGTTGGGAATGTTAAGGTAGCTTTTGCTAGCAGGGGCAGGCCCGACGCAATAGGCTTCATCTGCCATTAAAACGTGGAGGCTTTCGGCATCGGCTTGGGAATAAATGGCAACAGTGGCGACGCCTAATTCTTTGCAGGCACGAATAATGCGGAGTGCGATTTCGCCTCGGTTAGCAATCAGTACTTTTTTGAACATAGGGTGTTGTTCCTTTTACGGTGATTGTTACAACAGAAATTTTAAGCTGTATTTAGTATCTCAAAAAAATAAGGGTAATGCACTTTTTTGTTTCATTTTTTAGCAGGAGATGAAAACGCTAGTGTTTAGCATTTTTTTCGCCTTACCTTGAGGCGTTTTCGCCCTTATTAGATGAATTTGGCATAACCGTGGGGGCGTGCTAGAATAGGGTTTTAAGGACGTTAATATCGTTCCACCATTTCTTGAATAGGGAATACGGGTTTGATACAACAAAACACTTCAATGAGCTGAAAAGGTGGCATCATCATGGTATTGGAAAACAAATTAAACATTAGCAGCCAAGTTGAACTAAGCATAACGGAAGAACGGCTTAGCAAACAAAAAGCCAAACAACTATTTGAATCAGGCGAAATTGAAACCATAGCAGTAGGCACGTTTGCAGGTCTAGCCTTTATTCACGCCTATTTGTTTTCGGAAATTTATGCGTTTGCTGGCAACATTCGAGAGGTTAACCTAGCCAAAGGCAATTTTCGGTTTGCTCCTATCATGTATTTAAAGCAGGCGTTAGACCATATTGACAAAATGCCCCAAGGCAACTTTGATGAGATTATTGAAAAATATGTGGAAATGAACATTGCCCACCCGTTTAGAGAAGGCAACGGCAGAGCCACCCGCTTGTGGTTGGATTTAATGCTAAAAAAAGAACTAAAGCTGGTGATTGATTGGAATTTGGTGGATAAAGAAGCCTACCTTAGTGCCATGGAACGTAGTGTGGTGAATACGGTTGAAATTAAAACCCTGCTAAAAAGTGCCTTAACCCCCCAAATTAACGACCGTACTTTGTTTATGAAGGGGCTAGATGTTAGCTATTATTATGAAGGCTACACCCACTTTAAAACCGAAGACTTGTAAGTTAAAGTCGCTAAAAACTTTAATCCCTAGCTTCTCTTCGAGAACAAGGAAGGCGGGTTTCAGAAATCCTCCAAAGTTTGCTATCCCTATATCCCCGAATAATCATACAGCCGTTCTTGTCCCAAGCTTGCAAAGTTTCTTTCTTGATGTTTCGCTATTTCCCAGAAGTATCCCATTCCCATTCGAAAGAAACGGTATCATTTTTATAGACCCATTGCTTTGTTCCTAGAGCACGAAAAGAGTATACTTCCCCAGCGATAGTTATACGATGTTGATGCCAAGCACGGGTGTTACCGCCTCGACTTGGCGGACGGGAGTTCTCATTTAAAAACGCTTTATATTCCTCAAAGTTTGCCTTTTCAATGTGCATATCCGTTTCCTTATCAATCCACCGATGCGGGTTTTTTCTTCTTCGTGAATCGATTAAACAGGCCTTCCGCCATGGCCTTGATGAGGACGTATTGGACTGGCACAATAAACAAAGTCAGCACCGTGGAAAAAACCATGCCACCAAACACCGCCGTGCCAATTACTTGGCGTGAAGCCGCACCCGCACCATCCGCAAAAACCAACGGCACAACCCCAATAATAAACGCCAAAGAAGTCATCACAATCGGGCGAAACCGCAAAATAGAAGCCTGAATAGCCGCCTGCACCAACGGCACGCCACGCTCCCGAAGCTGGTTGGCAAATTCCACAATCAAAATCGCATTTTTAGAAGCCAAGCCCACCAACAACACCATGCCCACCTGCGTAAACACGTTATTATCCATCCCCCTTAGTTGAATGGCTAACAACGCCCCCAACATCGCCAACGGTACGGAAAGCACGATTATCAGTGGGTCTACAAAGCTTTCATACTGGGCAGCCAACACCAAGTAAACAAACACAATACCCAAGCCCAAAAATAACAGCGTTTGCCCGCCAGATTGCAACTGTTCCAAATACAACCCAGACCATTCAAACCCAAACTGCTTGGGCAAATGAGACGTTAAATTTTCCATTGCCGTAATAGCCTGCCCCGAAGAAATACCCGTACTAGGCGACCCATTAATTTCAGTTGACCGAAACAAATTGTAGTGCGTAATAATTTGAGGCCCCGTTTCTTCCTTCACCGAAGCCACCGTAGTAATTGGGGTAACTTCGCCATTATTTCGCCGAACGTACAATTCGTTAAACACGGAAGGATTATCCCGAAACTGGGCATCTGCTTGGGCATAAACCCTGTAAGAGCGGTTTTCAAACGTAAAATCGTTCACATAAGCAGACCCCAACATTACTTGGAGAGTTCGCATAATTTCACCGACAGAAAGCCCCATGGTAATGGCTTTTTCTCTATCGACGTTAATTTTTAGCAGGGGGCTGTCCGTATTAAAAGTGGCGAAAACGCCAGTCAATTCTTTGGTTTTTTGGCTTTCACCCATCAGCTGAAATTGAGCTTGAGCCAATTCCGAAAGCGGTGCGGTGCCAGATTTATCTTGTAAGAAAAATTGAAAGCCCCCCAAATTGCCGATACCCCGCACCGAAGGCGGTTCAAACGGAATCACAATGGCATCAGGAATGCCGAGCAGTGGCATCCGAATTTTGTTGATAATGGCTGCGGCAGATTGCCCATGCCCTGTGCGTTCTGAAATGGATTTGAGCGGTACAAACATCAACGCCTTGTTGGGGGAATTACCGCCAAAACCAAAGCCGTTAGTGGCAAAAACGCCGTTCACTTCCTTGTGCGGTTCGATAATTTTTTCCACTTTGGCGATGACTTTTCGCATATAATCCTGCGAAGCTCCTTCGGGGGCTTGCGTGGCGATGATGAAATAGCCTTGGTCTTCAGTCGGAACAAAGCCTTTGGGTACGATGACAAACAACAAGTTCTCCGTGTTGAGGGGCTTTTAAAAACAAGGCGGAAAGTGCAGGCGTTAGTGTAATGGCATTAAACGCTGAAATGCTCACGCTAAAGGCGATTGTCAATGCAAATTGTTGATACAGTAAACCCGTAGTACCAGGGAAAAAGGAAACGGGCACAAACACGGCAATTAGCACCAACGCCGTAGCAATAACCGCCCCGAATACTTCATCCATCCCTTTTTTGGCGGCTTCAAAGGGGCTCATGGTGGGGTTTTCTTCCAGTTGCCGTGTGATGTTTTCAATCACAACAATAGCATCATCTACCACAATGCCTGTGGCTAGAATAATGCCGAACATGGTCAGCAAGTTGATGCTAAAGCCAAACAGCTTCATAATAAAGAACGTACCAATCAGCGAAACGGGGATGGTTAGGGCGGGAATCAGGGTGGTTCGCCAGTTTTGTAGGAAGAGGAAAATAACCAGCACCACGAAGAAAATGGCTTCCAGTAAGGTTTTTCGCACTTCTTTGATGGAATCGTCAATAAAGGTGGTGGGGTCGAAGCCTACTTCATAGGTTAAGCCTTCAGGGAAGGTTTGTTTCAAGCGTTGCAATTCCGCCCGCACTTCGGTGGCTAGCTGTAACGCGTTAGACCCCGGTAATTGCACCAAGCCAAACCCAACGGAATTTTTGCCAGACCAGCGAATTTCTTTGCTATAATCTTCCGCCCCTAGTTCAGCCCTACCCACATCTTGCAAGCGAACAACACTGCCGTTTGCTCCTTGATGCACCACCAAATTAGCGAAGTCTTCCGCTGTTTTTAGTCTGCCTTCAACCAATACAGGCAGTTGGTACAAGTGTTCCGATTTCATGGGGTGTTGCCCAATTTGCCCCGCAGGTACTTCTACGTTTTGTTCTTGTAGGGCAGTAATCACATCTGTAACGCTTAGGTGCCTAGCGGCTAATTGAATGGGGTTTAACCATAACCGCATGGCGTATTTACGGTCGCCAAACATGTTAATACGCCCTAGCCCTTTAATGCGTTTGAGTTTTTCAACCACGTTGCGTTCCACATAGTTAGAAAGAAACGAATGCGTATAGCGGTTATCTGGGCTGAAAAACGCCAAGCCCATAATGAAAGCTTCGCTTTCTTTTTGAACGCTTAAGCCCGTTTGTTTTACTTCTTGAGGCAACCGCCCTGTGGCTATATCGACCCTGTTTTTAACGTCCATCAAGGCTTTGTCCACGTCTTTTCCGTGGTCAAAGGTTACGGAAATAGACGAAAGTCCGTCGTTGGTAGACGTTGATTGCAGATACTTCATGCCTTCTACGCCGTTAATTTCTTGTTCCAACGGGTTGGTAACGGCAGATTCGACGGTTTCCGCATTCGCACCTGGGTAGATGGCGGTTACGGTAATTTTAGGCGGAGCAATATCTGGGTATTGCTGCACGGGTAAGGAAATCATGCCAATTACGCCCATCAACACAATGACGGCGGCTATAACAGTGGCAAAAATAGGGCGTTTAATAAAATAATCTGAAAACATAGAAGCTTAATGAGCCTCCTGTTGTTGTTGCGATGGCTGCTGGGTGGGTAATTGCATAACCAACGCCCCTTCTTGCAATTTCTGAATACCTTGCGTGATGATTTTCGTTTCCTTGGGCAACGGCGTTAATAGCTGATAACTATTGCCTTGAATACTGCCTAGCGTTACAGGGTGAAGTTTTGCCGTAAACGTTTGCCCTTCGGCAGGTTTAGCAATGTACACAAACGGTTGCCCCGCCATCCGAAACACGGCAGAAACAGGCACGGTTATTGCTTGCCGTTGTTGCCACACGAATTGCGTTTTCACCTTTTGCATGGGTAGAAAATGACCGCCCCGCAAGGGAGCTTTGACCAACACGGTTTGAGATGCCTCTTCTACTGATGGCGATTTAAACACCACGCGGGTGGTTGCCAAAACCGCATCGGCATCATCTAAAATACGAATAACACCGCCTAATTTCACCTTATGGGCTTGCTGGGCAGGCAGGGCAATTGAAACTTCATTTTGTTGCGTACTGATGAATGAAGCTAACGGCACTTGATTATCCACCACATCGCCCACTTTGGCTTTGATTTCGCCTAGGGTGCCACTAAAGGGGGCTTTCACCGTGTAGCGTTGCTGTTGAATACTAACCGCCCGTTGGGAAGCCCGCTGAGCCGAAACAGTGTGCATTGATTGGGTTTTTCGTTGTTGGTTGGCTGCAATCGTCGCATCTAACGCCGATAGTTTTTTGGCAAGTTCCGTCACGGTAGTTGAAAATTGTTCCGCTTCTTTCACTGCAACCGTATCATCTTTCGCTAGTTGTTGAAACCGCCCCAACTGGGTTTTGTTAAAATTCAAAGAAGCCTGCACCCCTTGCTTTTCTGCTTGCAAGGCTTTAATTTGTTGATTCAATACGGCGGTTTCTTGCTGGCTAGCTGAAACAACGGCTCCCAAGCTTTCCACCAAGGCTTGTTGCTGCCCCGAAAACAACTGAAACAACGGTTGCCCTGCATGAACGGTTTGCCCATCTGCCACCAAAATGTTAGCAATTCTGCCCGTTTCTTCCGAAAATAACATCGTGGCTTTGTCTGAAATCACTTCGCCTAAGTAACTAGAAGCATCTAAAACAGGGTGCTTGGCTAACGATGCTATCACTACAGGAATGGCTTGCGGAGCCGTAGGTTGATTGGCTTGGGATTTCGGCATCCACAACGGGAAGCTAAGTACCCCAACACCTAAAACAACGCCCCCTATTAAATAAGGCGATTGTGTAAAGCGAGACCAAAAAGTAGACATTTGAAACAGATTCCTTTGAAGTTTTAAAAAAAATGATTAAATTGAAAGGGGAGGCAATCCGCCCCCTAAGGCTTTAGTTAGAGTAATACTATCTATCACCCCTTGGGCTACTTGTTGAATACTGGCTTGTTGATAACTTAACTGGTTTAGCCGTGCCTGTAAAACAGGCATTTTCCCTGCAATAGAGGCATTCCAGCGTTTAGTGGCTTGGATTTCTGCTTGTTGGGCTAATTGGGCTTGTTCTGCCACTTGCTGAAAAATGGTGGCGTTGGCGGAAGCCATCGCTAAGGCATCTTCCACTTCGGTAAACGCCGTTTGCAACGTACCCAAATAGGTTTTTAACAATTGTTCGTATTGTAGTTGGGAAATTTTTAACTGTGCCTTCAACCGCCCGCCCGTAAACAAGGGTTGAGAAATACTGGGTTGAAAATAACTAGATAAACTGCTCCACTTGAATAAATTATTCAACCCAACAGAAGCCAACCCTGTAGAAGCGGTCAATTTCAAGCTAGGCAAAAATTCTTTTCTGGCAATGACAATATCAATACCTGCCTGCTTTAGTTGAAGCTCCACCGCCTGCACATCAGGGCGATGCAACACCAGTTCTGAAGGATGCCCCCCTGCTAGCGTGGTGGGAAAGGCTTGCCCAATAAACGTATCGGTGGTTGTAGCATCTACAGTTTTTGAAAAATTGGCAGGGGTTTGCCCCAACAATAATGCCAGTTGATGTTGGGCTAGCTGTAATGATGCTTGCCAGTTTTGTTGGTCGATTTTTGCCACATCCATCTGTTGTTGATAGGGGATGAGCGAATCCGATGGGGCTTGCTGAAACGCCACTAATCGTTGCTGATGCGTTAATAATTGCTGATAGGTGGTGATAACGGCTTGCTGAAGGGTCAGTAAATCTTGCAGGCGTACTTGGTTAGTGTAGGTGCTAGCTACCAAACTAGCAAGTTGTATTTTGGCAGATTGCACTTGCGTAGTGGCTAACAATACGCCCAACTTGGCTTGTTGCGTTCTGTTTTGAAATTTACCCCACGTGTCTAGCTCATAAGAAAGTGTTAACGGCGTTTGGAATGAGCTAAAGGTTCGTTTTTGCAGGGGAAACAAAAACTGGTTTTTGCCGTATTGTTGCTGTAAATAGCTAGCCCCAATGCCCACTTGCGGTAATTGTTGAGCCTGCGATAGCTTAGCTTGTTGCTGGGCGATTGCCACTTGTTGCGTAATGCTTTGCAACGTGGGGTTGGCAGCCAAGGCTTGGGGAATAAGGGTGCGTAACCCTGTTAGGCTTGGAAAAGTTTCCCACCAAGTGGCTAGGGGAAATTCGGCGTTGATAGCAAGCTCTTTTGAAGGAGAGGTTACCCAGTGGGCGGGCGTTTGTTGGGCTTGGGTGGTGGTGATGGCTTGTTGTTGTTGATGGGTGGGTTTGGCGTGCCAAAAGGCGTTGGCTTTTTGCAACGGATTAGCTAGCGTTAGGGGTTGGCTGGTTAGTACAAGGCATAGCAACACTAGCCCGAATGGTATTGACCGTAGCGATGGGTGGCTTGGCAAAGGGTGAAGACTCCGTTTTGATGAGGCTAGCAGAAGAAAGTAGCGATGGTTGGACACAGTTGTTATACCATTTTACATTAAGTACCGTGTTATAGAACAGGCTTAAATTATTGCACTTTTGTTAAAGGCTGGCTTTTATACCGTATTTCCCTATTTGTAACAAAAAAATAATATATAGCACTATAAAAACAATCAGCTGGTTTTATGCTAATGAAAGCGATACAAAATGACGGATAACAAGAAACCCCAGCGGTGCTGAACAGGTACCAAACAGCATGACGGTTAACCGTGGTTTTGTAGGCTTTCTCTCTTTTCTCCCTCCTAATAAACAACGTACAACACACCCCTAAACAAGAAGGAAGCCCTATAGTTATGTCAGAATTTAAAACCGTTACAGAAGCATTAGGTACAGGTGCTCTCGCATTGGCTCCAAAAGCAACCGAAGCCCCCCCCCCAAGAGACTGCAAACGACACGCCACAAGGAGCTGAAATCCCTGCTGCTTCGGAAATAAAGAAGCCAATCACTGAATTTGTAGCGTCTATTATTCCTTCTGAAAGCGAAATTGGGGAGACTGCTGGAAAGTATGCAGAAAAGCTTGACACAGCAGTAACCGATGGTGCTAAAGCTGTAAAAGAAGGGGCTAAAACGATTGAAGCAGTAGCAAAACCTACCCAAGGCTTTATAAAAAATTCTGTTGCAATTTCTTCCGTGGAGCAGCCTGTTGCGAGAGAAAAAGTAGATGATCGTAATGATTTCCAAAAAGCATGGGATAAATATTCTCCTTTTAGCCAAGGAGATTGGACCCCTGCAGCCATACCCAAGCCAGATCCTGCAGCCTATGACAAATCGATGCCTAATCTTTATGGCGATAAAGCTACTGTAACTAAAGCGGCAGTCCCTTCTTCAAAAGGAGCTGAAAATGCTACGGAGGCCGATCCCAACAAGTTGGAGATAACCAATCAAACAGATGCTCAAGATGCAGAAACACCTTGGGAGGTCAAAAGTTATTTCATTAAAAATGAATTTGACAAAACTTTAAGGATTACAGAGTTTTCTACTCCTCCTACAAATATCAAAGGTGGTGCTGCTTTCAACTATAGATATGCTAGAGAAGTAGATCCTACTACGAAGGATCCTATTGCAACCGCAAAAACAATATACCAAGCAAGATATGGCACTGACCCCGAAAAGGCAGGATGGTCTAAATGGACAGACGCTAATGCCACACCAGCCACAAAATAAAAAGGGGATTTGATACAACCATTCTATTTTCAACTAATACTTGCTTTGCAGGAGGGGTTAACCCCCTCCTGCTTTTAGCTTGTTACGGTAGCTTAACAGGGGATGAAATCACCTAGTTTTCAGGTTCAATTTAACTATTGATAGTTGAAAATCAACTGGTTTTTAGTGGTAACACCCAACTTGAGTTAATCGTATGTTTGCAGTAATCTTAAAAAGTTAGTATACCCCCCTATAAAAAACAAAAATAAAGAAGACCCCCACACCCATGTTAAGAGCAGGCATCGTCGGGCTACCCAACGTCGGGAAATCCACCCTATTCAACGCCCTAACCCAATCATTTTCCGCAGAAAGTGCCAACTACCCCTTCTGCACCATCGAACCCAACACAGGCATGGTCAAACTAAACGATTCCCGAATGCTCAAGCTACAAGCCCTCGTCGGCACGCAAAAAGTCATCCCCGCCGTGTTTGAATTTGTCGATATCGCTGGGCTAGTAAAAGGTGCCAGCAAAGGCGAAGGGCTAGGCAACCAGTTCCTAGCCAACATCCGTGAAGTAGACGCCATCGTACAAGTAGTACGGTGCTTTGAAGACGACAACATTCAACACGTTGAAAACAGCGTAGACCCCGTTCGGGATTTAGAAACCATCGAACTAGAATTAGCCATGTCTGATGTAGGTTCGTTGGAAAAACGCTTCCCCCGCTTGGAAAAATCTGCCAAACAAAGCGATGAAGTGAAAGCCGAATTAGCCCTCTATAAAAAAGTGCTACCCATCATCGAAGGCGGAGAATTTTTAACGCTCTCCAATTATTCCGAAGACGAACAACTTATTCTGAAACAATCGGGCTTGCTAACCGTGAAACCCATCATTTACGCCGCCAACGTAGCGGAACACGAATTGGCAGACCCTAGCCAAAATCCGCATTTTCAGAAATTGGTGGCTCATGCAAAAACAGTTGGCAGACCCGTGGTAGCTATTTCCGCCGCCATTGAAGCCGAACTGGTTGGGCTAGAAGACGAAGCCGAAAAGCTAGATTACTTAGCCAGTTTAGGCGTAGAAACTTCTGGTGTTGATTTGCTGATTCGGGGGGCGTTTGAACTGCTAGGCTTACGCACTTACTTCACCGCTGGCGTAAAAGAAGTACGGGCATGGCCGTTTAAAGAAGGTTTTACCGCCCCGCAATGTGCTGGTGTTATTCATACAGATTTTGAAAAAGGCTTTATTCGGGCAGAAGTGATTGGTTATGAAGACTACATTAACTGCGGTGGGGAAAAACAAGCCCAAGAAAAAGGCTTGCTCCGTTCCGAAGGGAAAGAATATCGTATGAAAGATGGCGATGTAGTACATTTTAGGTTCAATGTATAAAGGTTGAAAGCAGGGCTTTCAACTTGGGAAGAAGAAGCCGTTCCCTCTTCTTCCCAAACCCATCATCTCCCTTCTACCCCTTTTTAAAATTTTAATATTTCTAATTAAATGAACTAGCACACATTTTTATTCAGGCTATTTAATACGAATACCCCCCTCTGTTATTATACCCAGACCCCGAGAAGGACACTC
>JAPLIO010000212.1 GCA_026389055.1 Candidatus Melainabacteria bacterium
AACCAGCAACCAGCAACCAGCGTAAGCTAGGCTTTACGCTATCTGAACTACTCGTTAGCTTAGGCGTTTTGGGCTTAATAGCAGGGTTGACTGTTCCTTCTATTGTCAATTCGGTAGATAGAAGTAAAAATAGAAGCATTTTGAAAGAATCGGTTCAAATTATTTCAGCCATTACCCAAGCAGGCGTACTAAACGGAGATTTTGCCAGTATTACTGATTGGAATTTAACAACAAGCACCAACCCCAAAGGCATTGTAGGCTATATTACTTCCAAATTGAATTATTCCAAACAATGTTTGACTACTGACATTACCTCAGAGGGTTGTAAGCGAGGTTGGGCTGGGCAACCTGCTAACAGTAGTAATAACGCCAATAATGCCCGATGGATTTTACCCAATGGATCAAAAATACAAGCACATGGAGCAGGCGGGCAAAACCAATGGCCATATGACGGTTTCATCATGGGATGGACAATTACAACAAAACCGTATGCGAATGATATGACTGTTAGTGGAACGAATCCTGATACCTTTATCTTAGTTTGCAATATAAGTGATACAACACAGGTTCATGCTAGGTGGCCGAGTGTGAAAGCTGGGATGTGTGGTGGACATGATAATGAGCTTTATAGAGACGCACTTAATGTTGGATTAGGGCTAACCTAATAGCCATTAACTGTTTGAATATCGTACAACTTTTAAACGGCATTAGGCAAGGTTTGGGTTTGGGTCAACAAGCCCATGCTGTAAAGTAACTGCAAGGTCTTCAAGTTGAAATCTACCTTGGCATCTAACTGTTTTACATGGGCTTGAGCCAACTGAATTTGAGCCTGCAACACTTCCTTATTACTAGCAAACCCAGCCCTAGCAGAAACCTGACGTTGTTGGGCATAATGCTTCGCCAAATTCAACTGCGTTTCCCCCAACACCAACTGGGTTTTAGCCAACTGAAACGCCCGAAACGCCTGAGTAACCTCCCATTCCAATTGCTGGCTTAATACCTGAGCCTTCAATTCCAATTGCTTCAACGCAGAAACCAACAACGCACCCTGCTGTTTATTAAAATCATAAGCCGCCGCCTTAATTAAACTTCGGCTAGACGCCATGCGGTGTTCCGCCTCCTGCACATCCGCCCGATGTTCATGAGCCAAGCTTAACACATCCACTTCCAACCAAGCAGAGTTCACCCAAGTTAGCAATTTTAACTCTGGCACGGTTTGCAACGCCGTACCATTACCCAGTAACGGGGTATTGGTTTCCACCACAGCAGATGCCACCACATCCGACGGTTTCCAAATATTACTAGTGGTCGAAGGTTGCCGCATCCAACTAGAAATAGCCTGATTCGCCAACGCCACCTGCTGATTAGACGCCAAATACTGCTGATATCGAGTAATCAGCTCGTTTTCCGTTTCCAGCCCATCAAAACTGGTACTTTCGCCAATTTGAAACTGCCCTTGGTTGACTTTCAGTTGTAATAGCCCCTGCTGAATGGTTTGAAAATAAATGTAGCGAGCCAAATAAGCCTTGGCTAGCTGATAGTACCCTTCACCCGCCTGCAATAGCACTTGGTTTTGAGCCTGTAGAAATTGAGCCTCGTTCGCCTGCACATCTTGCTGAGCAGAACTTTCCAAATAGCTGGCATTCAAGTATTTAAAGAAAAAGAGGAGTCGTTTAGAGGCTACTTTTCTAAAGCGAATACTGCTTTCATTGATTTTTTCTTTCTTCAATTGCAGTTCGGGTGATTGTGCCAACACCGTTTCAAACAACGTACCCAACGATAACGATTGTGCCGTAACCAAAGACGGTAGTTTTAACGGCTTAATTTCTGCTTCTAGCAAGCTTTGAACCTTCTTTTCAGCCAGTACTTTCGGTTTTTGAACAGGGGCCTGTGCAAAAGCCAAAGCTGGCAATAAGCCAATCGATAGTAAGCCTATCAGTAAAAAGAATAACGTTTTGTAGGGGCGTGATTTATCACGTCCGCCCCAAAATCTGAAAACGGATGCGATAAATCGCACCCCTACAGAGAGAGGAAACTCATAAATCATCGAAATAAACCTATTATTTTCATTCGTATTACCTTTTCTTTAAGCGACTTGTTTGCGGAAGCGAAGAATACTGAGCGTCATCAGCACAATGGTGCTAAGGGCTAACAAACCAAACGGTTGCCACAGTTCCATAAACCCACTACCCTTAATAACCACACCCCGAATAATTTCAAGATAATAAGTGAGCGGTAACAAATAACTAATCACCTTAATAAACCACGGCATCGGCTCCAACGGAAATACAAAACCCGAAAGCAATAAGCTAGGCAACAATAAGCCCATCGTCATTTGAACCGATTGCACTTGGGTTCGGCTACAGGTAGAAATAAGCAACCCCAAACCCAACGAAGTGAGGATAAACACAGTGGAAGCAATACACAAAAACCCAAATCCGCCTGAAATAGGAATGCTGAAAAAGCCAACCATCACGCCCAAGGTGAGTACCATATCTAACAAGCCAATCAGGGCGTAAGGCAGGATTTTGCCCAGCATCAAATCGGTTACCAACAACGGGGTAACCATTAACTGTTCCAACGTGCCTGTTTCTCGTTCCCGAACAATGCTGGAACTGGTAAAAAGGACGGTCATTAAGTGCATAATAACGCCCAAAATACCGGGAATGAGGAAGATTGACGGCGATAAATCTGGGTTATTGATGACTTTGGTTTGTAGAATAATCGGTCTGCCACGCCCTGCCGCACCCAGCCCGCCTTGCAGGCTGTTTTGCCGAGCCACTTCCAAGGCGTGGTTGGAAAGAATCGCTTGAGCAGCGTCTAAAATGCTTTTGGAAATGTTGGCATTGGTGCCATCTAACACTAAATTGACTTGCGACGTACTTTGCCCACTGAGCAAATTTTTAGAATAATCTGGCGGAATAATAAGCCCCAGCCGATACTGCCCTGTTTTCACGGTGCGAATGAGGGATTCATCGGTTTGAACCGAAGCGAGCGTTTTAATATCAAAGTAACTGCTTTGTTCAAAGGCTTTGAGTAGTTCGTAGGAAGCGTAGTGTTTATCTCTGTTAAGCACCAAAGTGGGGATATGTTTCATATCTCGTTGGATGGCTAACCCTGTAACCAGCAGTTGGGCAATGGGCAAGGCGATAATAAAGCCCACCAAGTAGCGGTCTCTCAGCAGTTGGATGAGTTCTTTTTTGAAGATGCTGGCAACGCCCGCTTGGGTAAACATGAAACAATAGAGCTTTCAACTGGAGGCTAATAGATAGGTTAAAGCCTTATGGTACTAAAAAAGTGGTGGATAATCTAGCCATAGCAAAATGGCACAAAAATCAAAAAAAGTGGTTTTATGCTAAATATAAAGGGTGTAAAAAATCAATTTAATGGGGATTTTAAAATAATGACAGCTATAGGCGGGGGCAACCAACCTAGCAACTCACATCAACGAAAGTTAGCCCATTCTGAAGAGTGGATAGCTAAATATAAAGAAAGGGTTGGCACATACCCTGCCATGCCGATTGAACTTTCACCTAATAATGGGGTGCCTACAGAGGAAGTGCTAGATACGTTCCATAGAATGGCTGAAAAGTTTGATATTCCTGTTACTACTGATTTAGACAACAATGCTTTGCCTGTTGGCAAAAGGGGATACAAACAGTTATTAAATACCCTTGCCAGTATTGTTGAAAACGGTAGTGGTTTTTTAGGAAGAATCCAAAAAGTTGCCTTTGAAAAAGACGACGATATTGGTGCTAGTATGAGCGAACGAGGCCAATTGATATTTAACTATCTCAATAAAAAAATGGAAGGAATGGCTTATGTAGTACCCCCTGAAAGCTCCGTTTTACCAGCAGAGCATCAATCTTATCTTGATATTATGAACCCTTATAAAGAAAGGTTGGAAGGATCACTACGAACGCCTGCAACACTAACAACCGAACATGAAGCAGTACACGACTTGCTAATGGGGGCATGCAGAGAGTTTCTCGAAATATCAAAGTTTAAATCAGTGAAGCATCCAAGCGACATGGCTGATAGCATTATGAAATTTTACACAAATCAACTATACGCTCAAAATCCAACTATTGTGAATAACGCACTGCAATATAACATGCTCACACCCTATTTGGTAGAACATCCACAAGAATTGTTTACAACGTTATTTGAAGCCTACGCTTCTGAAATAGCTTCTCGTACACCTATTACACCAGAAATGGCTTATACTGTAGGCAGTAGGGTTGACCATTTAACCGAGCAGACAGAAGCACATTTACCCAACGTTTCACCCGAACAAAAAAAGCAATTAACCGAATTGATCGATTTAATTAAAGACACACCGTTCAATTTAAAGGGCTGGTGGCAGGAACAAACCCAGTTAGACTATGAACTTGTTCGTAGTTTGAATTTGCCACCTGTCGATTATTCAAACTTACCCAATGTAGATGAATTGTTAGATGAAGATTTTTTTAAGCATGAGGAGGACTCTGAGTCTATTGTCAAAAACTTTGCTAATTTAGACAGAGAACATCCAGCATTATATCAATTTATTCTTGAACTAGATAAGCAACACCCTGAAGTAATGGGTGCTAGTTTTAGACGGGATATTGATGCGGCTAGTAAAGTGATGCAAACGCTATTCGAATCAGAACAAACAGCAGTAGAAAAGCCTTTGTCAAAAATAGCCTGTTTATTATATCCTGGGTCTCAAAAGACGGAAAAAGAACTATTACGCTCTCGTGAAAGTCATATCTTAAACTCACTTCAAGAGTTACATAGTTCTTACCAATTTATTGAAGCCACTGGGGGTAGACCTGCTAACGATGATTTATTCTATAGTCGACATAGAGCAGAAGGCTTAGCAATACCCGAACACCCTAACGCAGCAGCCCATAGGGCAGAGGTCAAACTTAGAAAATTAGCAGCTGAAACAGCTAAAACAGCAGCCAGAGCCAAGTTTTTAGCAGAAAACGCCCATTTGCTAGATTTACCGAAGCGATTTATGACGATGCTAGAAAATTTGGACGAAAAAGAGTTGATGATAACCATGTTGCATAGGCTTGTTTAAAAAAAATGGAGTGGCATCATTTTTTGTTCGTTCCCACCCCCTCCTGTTTTGGCTTTGTTTTGGGTACAATAAAAACCACAAGGACAAAAAACTTATCGAATAGGAGCCTTTCTTTCAACATGAATACCAACCCACCCTCTCTTTCTCTTCCCACAACTGAAAACGAACCCACAGGGCTACACGAAAAATGCGGGGTGTTCGGCATCATCGCACCCAAAACACTGGCACTCGGGCATTTATTGTACTTCGGGCTATACGCCCTACAACACCGAGGGCAAGAAAGCTGCGGTATGGCCGTCTTCAACAACGACCAACTACTGCTCCACAAAAACACTGGCTTAGTCAACCAAGTGTTTGATGAAACCATCCTCTCTACCCTCAGCGGACAAATTGGCATAGGGCATACCCGTTACACCACCGCTGGCGATAATTCCATTGAAAACGCCCAACCCGTGGTTTCACGGTCTCGGCTAGGCAGTGTGGTACTAGCCCACAATGGCAACCTCATCGAACTAGAAACCCTGCGGGATGCCTTCCACCTAGAAGCAGGCGACAGCTTCGGAGCTAATAGCGATAGCCACGTAATGGCACGCTGTATTGCCCAAGCCCTAACCCAAGCAGATGGCAACCTAGCCCACGCCGCCAAAGCCGTTTTTGAACAGTGCGAAGGGGCTTTTTCAGTCGTGGTAGCCACAGGCGATTGCCTGATTGCCGCCAGAGATAGAAACGGCATCCGCCCTTTAAGCCTAGGCAAAACCGAAAAAGGCTACTGGGTTGTGGCTTCCGAAACCTGTGCATTGGATATTGTTGGGGCTACCTTTGTTCGGGATATTTTGCCTGGGGAAGTGCTGACCATCAACCTGAATGGGACGATGGAATCGACGTTTTTAGAAGGCAACCGCACCGAAAATTTCTGCATTTTTGAATACGTCTACTTCGCCCGCCCCGATAGTCGATTTCACGGGCAAACGGTTTACGAAAGCCGTCTGAAAATGGGGGCGTTACTGGCTAAAACCCATCCTGTAGAAGCAGATTTTGTTATTCCTGTGCCAGATTCTGGTGGCCCTGCCGCCATTGGCTACAGCAGAGCTTCGGGTATTCCCTACGCCGAAGGGCTGATTAAAAACCGCTATGTGGGCAGAACGTTCATTCACCCCACGCCTGAACTGAGAACGCAAGGCATTCGGCTAAAATTGAATCCGCTGCCTTCCGTACTCGAAGGCAAACGAGTGGTGATTATCGATGATTCCATCGTGCGTGGCAACACCAGCCAACGCATTGTAAAAATGCTCAAAGATTGCGGAGCCAAAGAAGTGCATTTTCGGGTGTCTTCCGCCCCTGTGAAGCATCCGTGTTTTTACGGCATTGATATGTCTACTGAAGAAGAGCTAATTGCCAACCAAATGAGCCTTGAAGACCTAAAAACCCATTTAGGCGTGGATAGCCTTGCCTACTTAAGTGTAGACGATATGAAGCAAGCCGTTGTGCCAGATGCTACATCGCCCGAGCGGGAAGCGTTTATTAACCCTTGCATGGCTTGTTTCAACAATAGTTACCCCGCAGGCAAGCCTAGAAGCGGTAGAAAAAGCACCACGCCTTCTGAAAATACGCTAACAGAAGCCCTGCTAAGACGAGGGAAATAGGGTACCATGCCTGATGAACAATCTATCGTAGGCAAACGCTTGTTGATGCTTCGCCCTGAAGGGGTTTGTTCCAAGCTGGAAGTACAACTGCAAGCGTGGGGAGCCATTGTAGAACCGCTCCATTTAACGAAAATTGTACCGCTAGAGGAGCAAACCATCCAGCAACAAATAGGGGTTTTCGATTTAAGCAACATCGATTGGGTGGTGTTTACCAGCCAACAAGGAGTTACGCACGGTTGGCACTGGGTGGAAGCATTCACCAAAAAAGCAAAAATAGCCGTGGTTGGGCAAGCCACGCAACACGCCGTGGAAGCGATGGGGGGGGCAGTCAGCGTTTGTGCAGAACGAACTTCGGGTAGAGGGTTGGCGGAAGGATTATTAGCCCACTGGCAGGCGGAAGGCATCACCGCTTTGCAAAGGGTGTTGTGGGTTGGCAGTGCGTTAGCTAACGATGATTTTTCCGCTCCGCTAGAAGCCCAAGGGCATACGGTTTTGAGACTGCCTGTGTACACCACGCAGGCGATGGTGTTTTCGGCGGAAGCATTAGTCAGCTTACAACAACAAGTGGATGCGTTTCAGCCTTGGGCGGTGGTGGTTACCAGTGGGAGCGGAGTGAAGGCGTTGGCGTTGGTGGGTTTGCAGGTAGGGGTGGGTTGTACGCTGGTTAGCTTGGGGGAAAGTACCACCAATGCCATTTTAGGCTTTGAATGGGGATGCGGTTTTGTAGAAGCCCAAGCCCCAACGGCTGAAGGTGTTTTAGCAGTTTTGAAGACAATTACTTAACAATGCGTAACATGGCTAGCACAAAGTGCGGTTTTGGAGTGTTTTATGCTAATAAGTTTCAATTAAATTAACGGTTTAACCCAAATTAACAATAGCAGGAAAAAAATGATGATGATGATGAGTTTACAACCCAACAATAATTACTTACCAAATAACCCTAACGTGATGCCGTTTAAAGCCATGGCTCGGAAGGCGAGTGTGGAAGAAGCCGAACAACCCGAGGCGGTTGCGGATGTAGAGCCTGAAGATGAGCTAGATAAAATAAAAGAGAGCCTTGATAAGAAAAAAGAAGCCAAGGCGTTAAAAAATAAAGAAAAAGCCAAAGCAGGTAGAAAAAAACTGTTTAAACAAATAGCCATTGGGGTAGGTGCCGTTGCAGGTGCCGTAGTTACGGCAGGTGCAAGCCTAGGGGCTTATTGGTATTTTCATAACCCCAAACCAGCGATGACCTCACAGGAATTGATAAAGCTAGCTGGAGAGGTGGCTAATTATACGCAAGACGAAAAAAGTAAATTAGCAGAGCGTTTTAAACACCTCAATTTAAATTTAACGGCTGAAACTAAACTTAATGGTTTTCAAAAGTGGTGGACTGGGGTAACGAAAGCGACCCTGATGCCTAAAGCACAAAAAGACCGAGTGTTAGAGTACCTATTTAAAGAAAATGGCATTTGGGATTTTATTGCAAATAAAGAGACTACCTTCAAAAAAAGTATGGTTAACATAACAGGCGAAGTATTTACTAATAAGCAAGAACAACAAAATGTCTCGTTATTGGGTACTCTAGCTTCCAACTTAGAAACGGCAAAAATGAAGCAAGGTCAAAATTCTAACGATGCCATTTCAGGTCAAGATATTGTTGAATGGACAATAGCTTCTCCTACACAGGATAAAACTGGTAAAAACTTAGCAATAGAGTGTAAGATACAACGTATACCAGAGGATATTTTTAAAGCAATAGGGGAAGTAGCTGAAGAAAGTGCTATTGAAAACGAAGCTATATTAAGTAGTAACAAGGCAGGTATTAATCCTGAATCCTATTTGCCAGGGTTAAAAGAATCTGTGGAAGAAACTTTTAATAAATACTTCACTTCTAAAGGGTTAGGGGTAATAAAGATTAGTGAGCTATTAGACGATCAAAAGGCAAGAGCAGGTAGTGTTGCAAAAATATTTAAAGTAACGGCTACAGATGGGCAAGACTATGCTATTAAAGTTATTCACCCTTCCATTAAAACAGAGTACTTCCCCAATATTTTAGAACGTTATATTTTAGATTTACAACAGAAAAACCCTAGTTGGGATTATCCAACCGTTGTAGCGGAAGCGTGCAAAAAAATAGGCAATTTAGCCAAAGAAACCACTGTTTCAGAAGAGATGAGAGCTCATCAAGTCTTCTTCGAAAACCGTAAGAAGGGTTTAGGTATTCTTCAAGTACATCAAGCGTTAGCACACCACAGTGGGCCTAAATCAGAAGTTATGTTACAAGAATATATCCCAGACTATACCGCAATTGATGAAAGAGTAGGGGATAGTAAAGAGTATGTTCATAGCTATGAGAAAAGAGCTAGAGCTAAAATACAAGTCTTGTTTGAAACAATTTGTCAAGCCATGAACGGTATGATGCACGGGGATTTACACCCCGGTAATGTGGGCTTTGATGAGAATGGCACCCTTAGAATGATTGACTTTGGAAAGTTTATTGAATTAACAGGGGAAACACCTAAAAAAGTTAGGGCGTTAATGATTAAGCTATTAAAGCAAGATGATGATGCAGCCATTCAAAACGCTATTAGAGCCATCGACCCTGCCATTTATGATAGGTTAAGTACGGATCCACAACAGAAAGCATTGTTAGCTCAACTGAAAAAATCTCCGTTTAGTATCATAGAAACTTTATTTAAATATCATTTACTAGATGACCCTGCACATAACATTAACTCTGCTTCTATTACAGATGCAGGGAAACTGAATGTAGCTAACCGTATCAGTGCTGGCTTAGAACCACACACCCGTTACCACCTAAGCAATCCTCCTTCTTCTTTACCAAACACACCTAAATCAATAGTTACTAGAGACCCAGCATTCTATAACGATTCAGAAAATGTTTATAAACAATTGCCTTATGATTTCTACACTGAGGATGAGGTTTTAAAATCCTTCGCACGGGACGATCGATATATAGATCAACCTACCGAATTTATGGATACTTATAGAGACTGTAGCAAAGTATTTTTGAAAGCGTTATTCCAAGATAACCCGAAAGAACTTGAGAATAATCCAGAATTAGAGAAACTCATGATGCGTAGAGTATTAGACAAAGTAGCTATTTATGCACCAGGGCAAGAAATGGCAACAAGAATAGTTTCTACTGTTACCAAGGGAGACGGATTTGGGGCTGGCGAATTTTCACAAAGAGTATCGGGGAAAGTGGTAAAAAAACTAGGTGTCAATCAAGATAACTTCTTTGGACAAATTATGACAATGGGTGCAAATAGTTATACAAACAAAACGCTAGATGATATTTTAACCATACCAGAGTTAGGTTCTGCTTATTACAAACAAGAGCGTTTAGCGAAATCTGGCATGAACCAAAAAGCTTAGCACTTTAATTTAATTTAATTTACAAGAAAGGAACTAATCTATCATGATTTTTATTCAACCCAACAACCCTAACGCTTCAGCAGCATTTGTGAAGCCTCGTAGTACAACGGCTGAAGCAGACTCTGTAACGGCTGCAGACCTAGAAACACCTGCGTCTCCGTTAGAAGAAAAAGAAACTGCCGATACCTTTACACTCACTAAAAAACCACAAGAAACAGAGACAGACAACACAATCAGCCCGCAACGAGAAGAAAAAACCGCCGATAACGTTACCGACAATAAAAAAGCGGTAAAAACCGATTCTCCTCATTCATCCAAAAAAACAAAAGAACATAAAAAAGCGTTAGCCAAAGCCTTAAAAGATGCTGAAAAACAAGAACGGCTGGATAACCAAGAAATACACGATGCCAAAATAAAAACCGCTTGGTGGACTTGCTTTCCTGTGATTGGTCCACTGCTAGGTGTTTTGCCCAACTTGTTTAGTTCTCCTGAAGCAAACGCTAGCAAACGCTTGGATGTTACCATTAAAGATAGACCCGAAGATGAAGCAATTGAACACGAGAAAAAAATTAAGGGAGCCAAATTAAAAGCCGCCTTTTTAGTCTCTATCCCCCATATCATTGGGGATGTTCTTTTTGTTCTTGCAACTATAAACAGTATCAAGAACCCCGAAAAGTATGTTGAAAACCTCACAAAAAACATGCCACTTGAGATGGCAAAGTTTTGGGGTGCCACTGTAGTTACCTTGGCAATGGCTTTAGGCTATCAATTCTTTGAAAAAACGGATGACCCCAACTTCAACAAAGGGCTATAGGCTAAAGCCCGCAAGTGGATTTTGGGTTGTTGTGGGTGGCTAGGCGGGCAAGGTCGTAAAATAACCAAGCCATCGGCTTACGCTCACCCGCTTCCGCATGAAAAATATCGCTTGTAACCAAATGCCCCTCAGGCCACCGATAATGTGCCAAATCCACATGGTCCACATCATAAAACACCCGAGCAAAACACCCATCATAATTCGCACTAAAACCACCTAAAGGTTCGTTATAAGGCGTATTACGTTCAGGCAAGTAAAGCGTGCTTGAAAGCGGAATAACCCCATCATTAAACCGATACAAATGCTGTAACCCCGCCCACTGGGCTTTGGGCGTATAAGTAGGGATATTAGCAATCTGCCAGTTCATATACGTCATCGCTCCATGCACCGTATACCCATAAACAGGCAACACCGTACCCAATAAATTAGCAGGTACATGAATCAATCCATCTGAGGTTGAAGCCAACAAAGGCTTCCGCTTTTTGCGGGTTTTGGTATAAGCATTTTCAATATAACTAGTATAAATCACCAATTTTTTCTTAAATTCCAACACGCGGGCATCCGTACTACGGTATTTAGGCAACGGCAAATAAATAGGCGATTCCGTCGGGGTACTACCATCTTTGGCTGGCTTATGCCAAAACTTGGTAACTTTAATGTTAGGAATAGACCCATCAAAATTTCGCCAGCCCATATCCTGCACCAAATTATCCCGCCCAAACATAAACGCCTGATATGCCATTTTATCGCTCAAATTCCGAAGCGGAGACGGGTTCTGGAAGAATTTATCAAACCAAGATTTATCAAACAATAAAGAGCCATGATAAGGCACCGCCATGCCAAAAATAGTTTGTACTTTTGCGAGTAATTCTGGGTTTTCAATCAGCGTATCACGGGCAACCAACCCACCTAAACTGTAAGAAAAAATCACCAGCTTCGGGCTATCTTCAGGCAAGTGTTTCGTAAAATAATCTAACTCCTGCCCAAATTCCGGGGATAAAACAGAGAGTGGCTCCGTAGAATCATACAAAAACAAATAAAACTTATACTGTTTTTGAATGGCAGGCTGTTTTTTAATCGCCCTAGCCAACTTCTTCCACCACGGGTTCCCCTGCCCTTCTTGAGACCTACCTGGTAATACAATCAGCGGTTGCCTGCCCGCCAACGGGGTTTCATCAAACTGGTAAAGATGATTTAAGTGTTGCATTTTTCTAGCAAACAACCACGGCACAACAGGTTCAATCGGTGGTTTTTCACCGATTAGTTGAGGCATCACGGCAGGCGATGGCTGGGCTAGCGGTGCTTCGCCAAAAGCAACACAGGTATTCATCAACAAAAGCGAAAGGAGCAATGAAATAAGCATCGGGCGGAAAAGGAGCATGGAATTTAAAAACCTTATAAAAATGCAACAACAGGTCGTGTCTATTTTTGTTATGATGTCATCATACCTAACATAAACTACCCTGTCATACTTATTTTTTAAAAAAGGACTTTCACCCCGATGACAACCACTGAAACCCTCTACCCCATTGCAGACTTACTAAAAACCCCTAAAACCTTGGAACAATGGGAAGCCTTACTGCCTCAAGCTCCAACCCCTGTGGGTTCATACGTTCCCTGTAAACCGCTAGGCAACACCGTGTTTACTTCTGGTACGTTACCGATGAAAGAAGGCAAACTAGCCTATGTAGGCCGTATTGGCGAAGGCGGAAACTTGACCATTGAAGCTGGGCAAGAAGCAGCAAGGCTCTGTATTTTGAATGCACTCAGTATTTTAAAAGCCGAATTAGGTAGTTTAAGCCGAATTAAATCTGTCGTGAAATTGGTGGGGTTTGTGATGGGTACGGCGGATTTTTACGCCCAACCCGCCGTTATTAACGGAGCTTCTGATTTATTGGTAGCTATTTTAGGTGAAACGGTCGGTAGACACGCCCGTTCTGCTGTAGGCGTAGCGAATTTGCCGCTAGAAGCCCCTGTTGAATTGGAATTGATTGTTGAAGTATATCCTGCCTAGGGTTGTAACTGCAATAGAGTTGCGTTAATATAAGTAGACACTTTTTTTCTACGGATGATTAAAGGCTTTTTTGCTAATCATGTTTTCAGCCCTCCCCTTTTTAATTGCATCGCCCACCACAGGGCTTATTTCGTTATGGAGTGCTTTTTCATTAGGTGTTTTGCATGGCTTTGAACCAGGGCATGGTAAAGGCATTGTTTCTGCGTATGTAGCAGGCAAAAAACCCAACGTCTTAGAATTATTAGGGTTGTGCGGTATTTTAACCCTTTCCCATAGCTTAGGGGCATTTTCATTGGTATTACTGGGGTTAGCCTTTGGGGGGTCTATCAACCAACTTAATCCTGCCTTTATCCAAAGTGTTCATATTTTAGCTGCTAGTTTTGTGGTAGTGCTGGGTATTCATCTTCTTTGGCAACAAAAAACATTAATTAAAGCCTTCTTATTCCCCAGTACCGCTACCGAAAAAGAAGCGGAAGCAGAAGAAGTAGAACAAGAAAGCGTCGCTCTTGAAGCAGACCATCAGCACACGACTGATTCCTGCTGTATGCCAACCCCCGCCATGCCTAGCACCAGAGACCGAGCCTCCATCTACAAAGAACTTTGGTTATTAGGGCTTTCCAGCGGCATAAAGCCCTGCCCTATGTCGCTGATATTAGTCGCTTCCAGCTTGCAAATTGGGCAATGGTACGGGTGGACTCAAGGGATTTTCACGATTTTAAGTTTTTCTTTAGGCATGGGCGTTTTCCTCTGTTCAGTAGGGCTAACCGTGCTATTTGTTACCCGAAAAATTGAAGGCAAAGCGAAACCCGTTAAACAGCACCCGTGGTACGCCCTTATTAAGCAATATCTACCGTTAATTTCAGCTAGTATTATTCTGCTTTCGGGTCTGTTTTTCCTTTGGATGGCTATTATGAATCCAGTAGAAGCTACCCATAAACCTTAAAATCCGCTTATAATAAATGTATTCTAAAGATAGCTTATCAGTCTTTAGCTGGTTGGTTTGTCAGGGGACTGCTGTTTGGCAGCCCCC
>JAPLIO010000077.1 GCA_026389055.1 Candidatus Melainabacteria bacterium
TAGGAATTTGTTTGTGGGGGTGGCTTGTTGAATTTGGATGTCAGCGAAAGTAGTCATGGGGGAGGTATCCTAGTTGTGAACGAATCATAACGATACGTCTATTTTACCCCAAACCAACCACTCTTTTTCCGTAACCTCAATTGATTTTTTTCACGCCCTCTCAATGAATCGTTGTGCCGTAGCACAACAGAAGATGCTGGTTTTACGATGAACTTTAGAATATCGCCTACTCCTTCTTCTGGGTTAAAGACTGTTGGTTCTGTTGCTTTTGAATTGGCTAAAAATACTGCTTTGGTTATTCCTTTTATTGCTCATGGGCTACCTGCTATGGCAGATGGGCTTACTCGGGAGGTTAATAACAGTAACACTCGTCAAGAAGTTACTTGTTTCGCATTGAAATTAGCAGAAGACCCCATAATAAACATAGCCTCAGACGGCAAAAAAGGAACAATTACTCAGCCTTTGATGCCTATTATCACTTTTATACCCAATGCAGGAGATACACTAAAAGACCTTGACGATTTTTGTCGGACGAGAAACCCCTACGGTAGAGTAGGCACGAATAAAGTTCAATCTCAAACATCGTTTGTGCATATTGAACCAGAAGGAGAGACTGCAGCCACCTTGTTTTGTCTTAAACCTAAGCTTCCACCAGAAGCATTCCCTAGCTTTGCAACAACCCATACTGGCGATACTGTTGTAATGGTTGCTGCAAAAGTTGTCGATAGCCTTCCTGTGGATTCTTTATACTCAACAACGATAGCACGCTTTAATAGAAAGTGCAGTCAAACAGCGAAAATTAATCCTAAAATAGGGAGAAAACCTCTTTTCCAATTGACAGAAAAAAACGGCAAGCTTGTTCTTTTCAGGGGCTACACACCTCCTAGTAGCGGGAGCAAATACTAACCCAAGCGTTTACCTTAATTTAATTACCCCCCTTTAATAAACACACCAAAGAAAGAAGAAAAACATTATGACTACAATTTCGAAAAACCCCCTTACTCGTATTCTGTTAGCAGGAGTAGGAACATTCTTAGCAGTGAGTCCTGGTGGCGTAGAGGCAGCTGGAAAGGTAACTTCAAGAGCGGTTAAAGACTCCTTTACCCCAAGAACGGGTGTCTGTTTAAACGCACAAACAGGAGATAAACTTCGCATTATCCCCAATATTATTAGTCCTGGTATGCTAAAAACTGTAAAAGATGCATGTGAAAACGGAGACCATTCAATCTCTCGGATTTTAAGACAATTCCCAATATTTCCAAAACCCAATCAACCCGTCAATATAGCAGACTTCACAATATCAACAAAAGTTGACCCGCATACTCGTATTACTACTGCAGAAACTATCTTTGATAAATTAAAGTTTTGTTTTATTGGTCCTGCAGGATCAGAAGAGCAAAAATTAGCCGCTGTGATAATTGATGATGGGTCTCCTGCTTCTACTAAGTCAATACAGGATCTTTGCAGAGAAAGAGCAATATTTGAAGCTAACAAAAAGAAAAAAAATCAAGGATTTACCACCTTAAGTCGAGGTTCAGGCTCAGTACCTTATGCAATCAACCTAAAGTCGCCTGATCTAGCGGTAGATAGCGTGGGATTAGCTAACCCCACTACTATAAAAACACATTAAAAAGATTTTTTCTCTGCTATTAGCCCCCACTGTTTATTGCTTTTCACTAAGCAGGTATCGGTGGGGCTTTTTGTAATGAAGGTAGTGCCAATTGCAAAACACCAAAAATTGAGCTACCCATTTAAAAATTAAATAGCGTAAAATCATGATTCAGGATGCCACGGGGGGCATCCCCTACGAAGGGAGAATTATCAGATTACTGTAGGGGACATCCCTCCGTGGTGTCCCGTCCAAGATGTAAATCCAAGCACGCTATTTAATCTGTAAATTGGTATAATAAGTGAATTGGGATAACCTTGATTGTTGTCCCGCAATTCATGCTGATGCAGAATAAAAGGTTGGGGTCAAATAAACATGAATAGTAGCCCAAAAACCTATTTTAGCAACGGGCTTTAAAGGCTAAAATGCTTTATTGGCAATGTTTTCCGTCTATTTTAAGGTTTTCTGCAAACCTTGCTTTGAAAGCTGTCCTTTTATTCTGCATAGACATGATTATCGGGACAAAAATAGCATTGGCTTCTGTTTGCATCCCAGTTTCAACTAAGCACAGAATTATCCCCATCATCGAAACAACCGATGAGAGAACACACCATTTAATTTGCCAAGCAAAACTAAGCCGTTTTCTTGCAAACCACCACGCCACCACGCAAGGCAGTAAAGCCATTAGCCGTATTGGCTTCTGCCGTTTCAGGCCAAAATACGACGCCTTCAGGCGTGTACCACTGGTGCAACGGTTGGGGCAACGTAAAGCCCAAAACGCCCTCATAAGCCAACTGTAGGGTCTGCAAATACTGGGCAGGGTTGCCAATATCGCACCAAAACTGCTCAATTTGAAACGCCTGCAACGGCTGGCTTTCCGCCAAGCAAGACCCAAACACATCCACCGCAAAATCAAATTCCTTACAATCAGCAGGGGTTGGCAACCCTTTGGTACTGGCTTCCGCCTGTTCTTTCGCCAATTTTTCCGCATACCAAGCCTGTAACCGTGGGTAAAGCGAAGGGGCTATGGCATAAAAGCCCGTGCTAGCCAACCGATAAGACCCCGCTTCCGCCAACGAAGGCTTTTCCAAAAACCGACTAATCGCCCCGCTCAAATCCGCTTGGGTCGCATCAGTTGTGGTGGCAATAATGCCAAATTTGCTTACGTCTTCATCGCTCACTTTTTGAGCCCCAATCGTAACCGAAGCCCCGCTTTGCTGATGAAACGCCAACATCGCTGAATGGTCGGCGTTGGTAACGGCATCGCCTTGCAACACCAACAGAGGTTCATTCACGTTAAAGCTGGAAAATTCCTGCAAGTGGTTCAGAATGTGCAACACGCCACCTGCCGTTCCTGTCGGGCGGTCTTCTTTAATTTCAAAAAATTCAATCGCACCCGAAGCCTTACACGCCGTTTGCAGGGCTTTCACCACGGAATCCCGCTCAAAAAAGGTGTTTACAAACAGGCGTTCAATGCCTTGGTTCGCCAAATGTTCCACCAATTGCCCAATTACGGAACTTTCGCCCACAAAGGGTAAAGCAGGTTTTGCAAACCCAACATAGCTTTCCGTTAACGGTTGAATTCGGCTACCCAAGCCAGCCCCTAAAATCATGGCTTGCTTAGTAATGGTTTGCTTCTTAGTCGGCACTACGGGCGGACATGTTAATTTATCAGCAGGCAACAAGGTTTCGCCTGAAACCGATAGTTTAAAACTAGGGTGTTGAACAATTGCCCCTGGGAAGAGGAAATAAGCCAAGTTGTTGGGCGTGTGAAGCACCAACAAATCGCCACCACGGCTGGCGTAAGCATCCACGGTAAAGCCTGCGGGTAGTTCGCCTTCAATACAGGCAAGGGGTTCTGATTGCCCCGCAACCGTTGAAACTAATAATAATTGTGCTTTATTGAGGGGAGATTCCGCCAACGAAAATTGTTGGGTCGCTCCTTTGGCATGAACCAGTGTAACCGCCTTGGTTAAGGCTTCTAACGTATGGGAAGGAGAAGAGGCATTCATCATAACAAAGGGGCTTTCAATAGAAAAAAATGTGGATAAACTCATCGAAGTAAATAGCTAATTTATCATACCACGGAAGCCCCTTTTTTGGGGAGTCTCATAGCTTGATGAGCTACGCCGTTTAATGGAGCAGAGCAAAGCCCCTCGGTTTAAAACGGTAGAATAAATGATAAAAGCCCATTCCTGCAACCGAAATGACCCCCATTACCATGATGATGATGACTGCCCACGGCAAAGCGTCTCCGTTTGAAA